>MWBX01000045.1 GCA_002069755.1 Parcubacteria group bacterium ADurb.Bin247 | reverse complement strand
CTATTAATAATTCTATTAATGTGAAACCACTTTTGTTGTTTTTCATATATTTATTTTAATTTATTTAATCTTGATGTTAGTTTACTATATTAGGGTAATAACTGTCAAGCTTTGATTGGCATAATAATATAGAGAAAATCTATTCCTTTTGTTGGCTTCAATACTCCTGGCTCACTACTACTATTTATTTCAAACAAAACTTCTGATGTTTTAATGCTTAATATTCCATCTACTAAATATCGGTAATTAAAAGAAATTGTTTCTTTCTTTCCTGTAATTTTACCCAACAATGTAGAATTGTATTCTCCTGCTTCTGGGTTTTGACTCACTATTTCTATTTTGTTCTTAGTCGGCTCTATTTTGAAAATAACTTCTCCTGATTTTCCACTAAATAATCCAGCTGCTTTAATTTGGTTTAATAAATCAGATCTTTCTAAAATTGCTGTTATTTGATTTTTCTTAGGAATAATTTCTTCGTAGTTTGGATAATCTCCTTCTATTTGTCGAGAAATTAAACGAATTTTAGGGTGTTTAATATTAGTCATAAGTAATTCAAAAAGAACTTGATTAGCACCAAAAACTATTCTAATATCACCTTCTGTTTCTCCAAAAATACTAATTATCTCCTTAGCGCTTTTTTGAGGGAGAATAAAAAAGAAGGGGTTTTTTACAGAAGAATTAAGTTTAATTGTTTTTTCTCCTAATCGATAGCTATCAGTAGCAACAATTTTTAGTATATTTTTATCAAACTTAAAAAGTATACCGGATATCTCAGGTCTAGTTGTCGAAAATGTAGGAATGTCAACAACACAACTTAAACTCTTGCACAAATATTGAATGTCTACTAAGACTGACTCTTTTTCGGCAACTTCGGGAATAATAGGAAACTCTTCAGGATTAAAACCCTTTATTTGAGTATTGTAATTGCTACAATTAATATTTAAATCTTCTTTATTAGATGTTAATTCTATTTCTGCATCTGGTAAAAGATTAATAAACCCAGATAAGATACTAGAGGGAACAACCAATTCTCCAGTCTTATCTGTTTTTGCCGAACCCCACCATTCTACACCAATTTCTAAATCAGTAGCAGAAATGTTTATTAAATCTTTTTCTGCTTTAATAGATATATTTTTAAGTATTGGTAATGATATTGATCTAGATGCTATTCTTTCTGCTATACTAATACCTGATTTTAATTCTTCTTTCTTAATTCTTAATTTCATATATTTATTTAAATTATTATTGTTATTATACTAGACTATTTTAGTTTATTTTAACATAAGTTATATTTGTTCAAAAGGTTAATATGTGCTTTTAGAAGTAAACAGATATTTTGTGTATTAATTGTGGATAACTTTTAGTGTTTTTTTATCCACATTTTATGCACTTAAAATGTGTTGTTTTATCAACTCTATTTCTTCTCTTAAATTTTCATTATTTTTAATTTCTTTTTCTATTTTATCAACCGAGTGCATAACTGTTGTATGATCTCTTCCGCCAAGTCTTTGTCCAATAAAAGGAAAGGAACATTTTAATTCTTTTCTCATAATATACATTGCAATTTGTCTAGATCTTACCACTTCTTTCTTTCTTGAAGGATCGCTTAGTTCTTTTTCTTTAATTTCGTAAAACTGGGAAACTACTTTTATAATCTTTTTTGGGTTGGTTGTATTTATTGGCGCTTGAAAAGTTTCTTTTAATATTTTTTGCGCTTTCTCTAATGTGATTGTTTCATTTTTTAAATTGTGATGTGCAATTAGTTTGTTCAGGGCACCCTCTAACTCTCTAATGTTTTTTTGAATATTGGTAGCGATGTAGGTATAAACATCATCAGGGAAATTAATATCTTTTTCTTGGGCCTTGCTTTTTAAAATAGCTATTTTAGTTTCGGTGTCGGGGCTGCTAATATCTGTTATCATTCCACCTTCAAAACGAGACTTTAATCTCTCAGCTAATGCTTGAATAGCTCTAGGTGGACGATCAGAAGAAATAATTACTTGTTTATTTGCTTCGTGGAGGATATTAAATGTGTGAAAAAATTCTTCTTGTGTTTTTTCTTTTCCGGATAAGAATTGAACATCATCAATAATTAAAACATCAACCTTACGGTATTTATCTTTAAACTCTTCCATAGTTTTGTTTTTAATAGCAGATACTACTTCTGATGTAAATTTTTCAACAGACAAATATTTTATTTTCTTTTTAGGGTATTTTTTCTTAATTTCATTTCCAATAGCTTGCATTAGGTGTGTTTTGCCAAGACCTACACCTCCGTATATAAAAAGAGGATTATATATAACTCCAGGGTTTTCAGATACCGCTAATCCAGCGGCATGAGACAATTCATTAAATGGTCCGACAACAAAAGAATCAAATGTGTATTTTGGGTTTAGGTTTGTTTCTTGATCGGTTTGTAATTCGCTAAAACCTAATTGAAACATATTAACATTATTATTTTTTGGTTTTGTATTTTGGTTGAGAGGTTTAGAGTTTACTTGGTATCTAATTTTTCTGACTTTAGTATTATTAATACTATTAATTGCGTCTAGTATGGTTTTGCTGTGTTTACTTTCTAGCCACTCTTTAGCGAAAGCGTTAGGAACAGAAATAACAACATCAGAATTATTAAAAGAAATAATTTCAGTATTTTTAAACCAAGTATTAAAATTAGCTTGAGAAATATTAAGCTTTATTTTGGTTAAAACTTGATTCCAAAGATTTTCTTTCATCATAGTTGTTAATAGTATATCATAAGTTTTGAAAGTAGGAAGTAGTTGTTTTGCGTAAAAAGTTGCTAAAATTGTGGAAACACTGTGGATAAAATGTGGATTAAAATTTATTATATTAGTAATGGTAGAATAAAGCAATAGCTTTGTAGTTTTTAATTTCGTTATTATCACTTAAATTTTTTGATTGGGTTGACTTTTTACTTAAAAACAAGTAGAATCTCAGTGTGAAAAGATTTTAAAGAATATGTCAATTACATATCAACCAAAAAAGAGAAAAAGAAGTAGGACACATGGTTTTTTGAAAAGATCTGAAACTCCTGGTGGCAGAAAAGTAATCGCTAGAAGAAGGAGAAAGGGTCGAGAAAAAATCACAGTGTAGTTTATGCTTCCTTTTAAAAATAGAATAAAGAAAGAAAAAGATTTCCGCAAAGTTTTTAATGCGGGAAAGTTTGTTTCTCTAGACTTTGTTTCTATCAAGTTTAGTTCAAATAATCTAGCGGAAACAAGGTTCGGCTTTATTGTATCAAAAAAGGTTTCCAAAAAAGCAGTAACCAGAAATAGGCTGAAAAGGATTTTTAGAGAACAGACAAGATTAAATTTAAAAAACATCAAACCCGGCCTAGATGTAGTGGTTATTGTAAAGAGTAGCCAAATAACATCAGTAGAGGCAAGAAGGATTTTATTAGAATTATTTAAACGGGCCAATATTCTTAACCAATGATAGAGCTATTTAATATTTTCTTATACCAACCAATAGCAAGCGTTTTAATACTTTTGTATAGTGTTATTCCTGGTGGTTTTGGAGTAGCGGTAATTGCGTTAACTATTATTATTAGATTAATCCTCTACCCTCTAAGTGCTAAAGGGATAGAATCTCAAAAGGCTCTTACCGACATTCAGCCAAAAGTAAAAGAAATTCAAGACAAGCATAAAGATGACAAAGAAAAGCAAGTCCAAGAAGTCTTAAATG
>MWBX01000044.1 GCA_002069755.1 Parcubacteria group bacterium ADurb.Bin247 | reverse complement strand
CGTTATATCGAGCCCATTTATGGCAACTTTTATCATAAACCTAGCGCTTGAATTATTTTATCACGGTCAAAACCAACAATTACTTCTTCGCCAATTTCAACAACAGGAACTCCCATTTGACCTGTCTTCATAATCATTTCTCTGGCAGCCTCTTCGTTTAGTGAAACATCTACATCTTCAAACTCAACTCCCTTTTCTTTAAAAAACTCTTTAAGAGTAACACAATAAACGCAAGTTGGTGTAGAATATATTTTTACTTTTTTCTCCATAGCTTTATATTATTCCATTTGTTAAATGCTCTAAACCGTCACACACTCCAGATGGTTGATTGTTAGTAATCTTACAAATATGTGCTGAAACAATATCAACATCTTGACTGTTTTTTTCTTCTGTTCCATCAGTATTAGCCCCAATTCTAAAATAGTTACAACCAACAACTAACATTGGAACACTACCATCGCCATACTTAAATAAAATATCAATGTCTTCTTCTGAATCAACATGATCTTTAAATATTATTGAATCGCCAAACTTTACAACAATATCATCTAAGACAGCGCGTTGCAACTCACAATAAGGACAAGTAGAGCTAGTAAAGGAGTATACAACTGGCTTACCATCTTCTAGACAAACTTCGTTCCCAATTTTACGAAAACCACCCATAGTTTGTTCATATTGTTGAGTGTTACCTATACTTTCAGCGACAATTAATCCTTCTGGAAAAAACAACTTACCATCTTTTGAAATATATGAGCTAAAAACATCACCCTCTATTGACAAATCAATTTTATAAACTCCGCTTTCTTCTGATGCGCCAGCTATTTCAACATCTACCGTTCCTTGAGTAAAATTATCTTCGATATACTTTAGAACCAATTCAGAAGCATTTATCGCTGATAATTCTTTTTCTTTAGAAAACATATTCTCTCCGCCCAAGAAAACAAAAGCTAAAATCAAAACCACTACACCGCCAACTAACATAAAAATTTCTTTTCTCATATTTTTATTATTTTTTAATTACATTTGCATTATAACAATATTTTGAAATAAAGTCAAAAAAATAACTCTGTCGGAACAAAACCTTTAGTTCTTGTATTATTATAATAATATTTTTAATCAAAGTTTGCCAATCAACTCCACTTGCCTTATCTCTCCAATCTTACCATTGATACATTCTTTTTCAGAAAAAGAACTAACATCGTCTACTCCTAATTTAGAATTATAAACCAAAACAGGTATCGGCAGTGAACAATGGCTTTTTTTAATTGAACATGTTGAGTGATCTCCAGTAACTACAACTAAAATATCTTTATCTATTAATTTACCAATTTCAATATCGGCTCGCTCAATAAATTCCTTTTTTCGAATATAGTCACCATCTTCGGCTAAACTATCAGTGGCTTTTAGATGAACAAAAACAAAATCATATTCATTTAAAGAATTAATTGCTTTTTCAATCTTTGCTTTAATATTTGTTTCAAAGGTTCCATCAGCCCCCAAGACATTTAAAACATCCATACCAATAGAACTAGCGATTCCTTTGTATAATTCTTTACCAGCAATACAACAACTTTTTTCTTTAAATTTAGGCAACTCTACAAACTCCGATGCTCCACGCAATAGAATATAGTTAGCTTTAGAGTTTTTTAATACTTCGTGCGATTTCTCTAAAAACTCATTTACTTTTAGAGCAGTATACTCCCCACGACCACTCAGTGCTTTAATTTTCATAGTACCACCGTAATATGGATCTCCATCACTAACATCGGATGATAAATTATCACCCCTAAAAACTACTGCTAGGCGATACTCTCCAGCACTTTTTATAATCAAATCAACTCCTTCTATTTTAATACTTCTTAATAGCTCTATTAATTCTTTTGTATCTTTGATTCTTCCTGCTCTTCTATCTAATATATTTAAATCATTATCAACAATGGCAAAATTACCTCTAAAAGCAATATCTCCTGGAAGTAGATCAATATTAGCAGATACTGCTGTCACAAAACCTCTTTTAATTTTGTATTTGGAAATATCATAACCAAAAAGAGAATAATGACCCTCTTCTGATGTAGGCATAACTCCCAAAAAGTCTGGTTTCAATAACCCACAAACACCTTTTTGAGCTAACAAATCAAGATTTGGTGTGTTGGCATACTCTAGTGGGGTTTTGTTACCAAATTCAGGTATTGGTTCATCACCTAAACCATCAAATACTAGAAATATTGTTTTCTTCATATAATCCGAACCATTAAATTGTTAATAACAAAATTTAAATTATCGGGGCACTCTTTTTGCTTCTCTTTAATTTTCTTACCCATTCTGCTTCTATTTTTAGCAAACGATTATATTTACAAACTCTCTCTCCCCTAGCTGGAGCTCCAGATTTAATATAATCTGCACCTATTCCAACAGCAAAATCAGAAATGAAATCATCGGTTGTTTCTCCTGAACGATGAGAAACAATTATCTTCCAGCCAAAACCTCTAGCTATTTTAACAGATTCTAGTGTCTCGGTTAATGTTCCTACTTGGTTTAATTTAACAATCATAGCATTGCACAAGCCCTCTTTACCAGCCATCTTAATTCTTTCAGGGTTAGTTGCCAACAAATCATCTCCAATAATTAAAATTTTATTATTAACCAATTTAGTTAACATCTGCCAAGCTTGAATATCATCTTCGGCAAAAGGATCTTCTATTCCCCTAATTGGATATTTTTTAATAATTTTTAAGTAATATTCGCATAATTCTTTGCTATTAAAAACCTTAAAACCAGCATCATATTTCTTGCCGTTAAAGAACTCTCCCGCAGCTACATCTATTATGATATCCAAATTACCAAGCTTAGATAACAGCTTAAGTGCTTCTTCAGGATCTTTAAAATTGGGAGCAAAACCACCTTCATCACCAATATTCACCGAATGGTTTTTGGCAATAATTTTTTTAAGGTTATGATAACTCTCAACGCCCTTTCTAAGCTTTCCTTCAAAATCAACTCCAAAAGGAGCTATCATAAATTCTTGAAACTCTAATTCATTAGCAGCATGTTTTCCTCCATTAATAACATTTAGAGATGGTTTTGGCATCGCCATCTTAAAAGAACAAAGACTATTAATATAGTTATATAGTGAAAGATTTTTACTAAAAGCACCTGCACGACATATTGCCATAGAAACTCCCAGTATTGCATTACCCCCCAACTTCTTTTTATTCTGTGTCCCATCTAATTCAATCATTATATTGTCAAGCTCTTCTTGATTCAAACAATCACCACCCTTTAATTTTTTAGAGATAATATCGTTAATATTATTAACGGCTTTCAAAACACCCTTACCATGATATCTTTTACCTAAATCACGCAATTCTACTGCCTCATAAGATCCGGCGGAGGCTCCAGATGGAACTGAAGAAACAAAAAAACCATCGCTGGTTTCTAAACAAACTTCAACTGTAGGATTACCTCGAGAATCTAATATCTCTCGTGCTTCAATTGACTTTATTTTGCTCATTTAAATATTCATAAGCTGACAGAGCTGCTTTAGCTCCCGCACCCGCTGCTATTACAATTTGTTTATAAGGAATATCAGTCACATCTCCAGCAGCAAATAATCCTGGAGTTTTGGTGGTGCATTTAACGTGGTCTATAATAATCTCCCCTTTTTCATTACAATCAGCCAAATCACCCACGAAATCAATTACTGGAATTGAACCAATTTCTACAAAAACACCTTCAATGTTTAAAATCTTGTTTTCTTTAGTATTCATATCGGTATACTTAATTGATTCTACAAAATTATTCCCGCATATTTCCCTTATTCTTGCTCTCAATAATACCCGTATTCCAGCCTTTTTGGCTTCTTTTTGAAGTATTTCGTCAGCTAATAACTTAGGACAAGCTTCTAATATATATACTTCGGGACAATTTCTCCTTTTCATTTCTAAAGCTGTCTCAAATCCAGCATTACCACCACCAATAATAGCTACATTTTTGCCAGCAAACAATGGAGCATCACAAATCGCACAATAAACTACTCCCTTACCTAAAAACTCGTTTTCGCCAGGAATTTTAAGAAGTCTTGGGTTTTTACCCGAAGATATAATAACAGATTTTGACTCTATTTCCTTTGCTTTGCTTGTTTTTAGAATAAAAAGATTGTCTCTCTTGTCTAGAACCATCACTGATTCACCTTCTAAGATATCAACAGAATAACTCTTAACATGGTCTCTAAATGACTGCATTAATTCTAAACCAGTTATTTTTTGAGTCCCTGGCCAATTTTCTACTGTAGCGGCATTGCCAGTTTGACCTAAAAAATCTTTAGTAATAATCAATGTTTTAATATCTTTTCTAACAGCATATATTCCGGCGGTAACCCCAGCAGGACCTCCACCAATAATCACTAAATCGTAATTCATAATATTTCTTTTAAATGTTTCTTCAATTGCGGACCAAGCTTTGGATGTTTTAGAGAATAATATATATGAGACTTTAACCAATTTAATTTATTACCACACTCTAACCACTCGCCCTCAAACTCATAACCATAAACTGAGTAACCATCTTCAATCATCTTTTCAAAAATATTTGCTAAAATTATTTCTTTTCCTTTCTTTGGTTTTGGTTCTTTACGCAAATAATCTAGAACTGTTGGTGTTGCAATATATTTGCCAGTAATTGCAAAATCAGATGGAGCAAACTTCAATTCTGGTTTTTCAACAATTCCTTTAATTTTGTAAAACCTATTAGCAATTTTTTCTACTTCTAGTATTCCATAAGAAGATATCATTTCTTCAGAAACTCGCCTAATAGCAATTACTGGTTTTTGACAGGTTTTATAAACATTAATCAATTGACTTAAACAGGGTATTTTGTAATCTACAACATCATCACCAAACAAAACGCCAAAAGGATCATCTCCAATCTTTTCAGCCGCTTGTAAAATTGCATGACCATCTCCTAATGGATTTTTTTGAACAACATAAGAAAAAGAAATATTTTTAAAACTATCTTTAAATTCAGCTAACATATCTAAAAGAACAGAACTTTTATTTCTTTGCTTTAATATCTTTTCTGCTTTTGCAGAACCATTAAAATAGTCTACTATCATTTTTTTCTCGGGAGAAATTACGAATATAATTTCTTCAATTCCCGAATCTCGAGCCTCTTCAACAATGTATTGAATAACTGGCAAATCGGCCAAGGGCCAAAATTCTTTTGGCAATTCTTTTGACAGCGGTAGAAACCTTGTTCCTAAACCCGCTATTGGTAATACAGCTTTTTTAATCATAATTTAATTATTTTATTTATTACGACGAAGAAAAGCAGGAGTTTCCCACTGATCGTCTTTATTAATAATTTCACGCTCAATTTCTTCCACAGCCTTTTTTGTTTCAAGAGCATTTCTTCTAACTTCTACTTCTACTTTTTTTGATTCTTTTTTGCGCTTTGGTTCTGACTTACTCTCTTCTACAACATTTTTAGAAACAACTTCTTTTTTTACTTCAGGCAATACATTTTCAGACTCACAACCAACTGCTAAAATCATAATTCTCACCTTGTCTTTGTATTTAGTATCCTTAGATATTCCAAATATTACTTTAGAATTCTTTCCAGTAAGATTAAGTATTCCTTCTGAAATTAAAGAAACATCTTTTAATCCAAGATTTTCTCCTCCGGTGATATTAAAGAGAACGGAACTGGCTCCATTAATAGTATAGGAATAAAAAGGATTAAGAGTTGCCTTTTTAATTATGTCATCAATGCTTTTGTTAGCATCAAAAAGAGTCGTATTGAGATAAGCTAACTTTCCTCTCTCGCCTAATATTGTTTTTAGGTCGGCAAAATCAATATTAATCAAACCAGGATTATATATCGTCTCAATTAGCCCCTCTAAACTTTCTTGAAAATTCTTGTTAATAATGCTCAATGCCTCTTTAAGTGGAGTCTTTTTATCAATCACTTTGAATATGTTTTCATTAGGTAAAACAGTAATCGCATTTAAATGCGATTTTACTTCTTTTAGCGCCTCATTGGCAATATCCATTTTTCTAGAACCCTCAAATTCAAAAGGAAGAGTAAATATTCCATAAGTGATAAGCCCCATATCTTTTGCTATTTTTGCAAAAACCGGTACAGCGCCCGAACCAGTTCCACCACCCAAAGAGGCTACTAGTATACACATATCTTGACCTTTAAAAAGTGACTTTATTCTCTCTTTATCGTCTTGAGCCGAAGACTTGCCCAAATCAAAATTCATACCAGTTCCAAAACCACCAGTTATTTTTTCTCCAAAGTTAAATACTTTAGTTTTTTTAGAAAGCTCTCTGAGAGCTCTCTTGTCAGTATTAGCAGCTACAAAATCAACTTTTTTTAAATTAGTTGATATTTCAGATACAATAGAACAGCCACCGCCACCAATACCGATAACCTTAATTTTAGTAGTAGATGTTGATTTCTCATCAGAAGAAAAATTAGAATCTTTTTTGGTTTTTGCCATATCTTTTACCATATCATAATATTTAATATTAATTAATCCGCTATTATATAATACTATCAAATTGAATTCAAGCCCTTATAGTAAATTTTATCTTTTATCTTGTCGGGTAAATTACTATCACAGCCATCATCTAGCAAATTATCTTTAGTATTTCTGAGCCTAATCGGAATTGGCAAATTACCATATTTTTCTACATCAGTCATCGCTCTTTTAAATGCATCATAAGCCGATCTATCTTTTCTGGCATGACAAAGAAAAACAACTCCATGAGCTAAATTAATTGCACACTCTGGTATTCCAATCGTCTCCACAGCACGAAAAACATCATTAGCTACCACTAAAGCAGTTGGCTGAGCTACTCCGATATCTTCTGATGCAAATATTATCATTCTTCTAGCAATAAACTTTGGATCTTCGCCTGCTTTTATCATACGAGCAAGATAATACAAGCTTGCATTAATATCGCTGTCTCTCATTGTTTTGATAAAAGCAGATATGGTATTGTAGTGTTCTTCTCCAGATTTATCGTAATATATTTGCGAAGCACTCTTTAAATTATCAATTGTAATTTTACCATATAGATTATAAGTCTCTTCAATTAAATTAATCACATACCTTGCATCTCCGTTAGCGATACTGGCTAACCAATCCTTAGTTTTGTCGTCTATTTTAATCTTAGTTCTTTCAATAATCTTTTTAATATCTTCTTCTTTTAGTTGATTAAAAACAAAAACATGACAACGAGAAAGAAGAGCTGAAATAATCTCAAAACTAGGATTCTCAATTGTAGCGCCAATTAAAATAATCTCTCCCGATTCAACATAAGGCAAAAGAAAATCTTGTTGTGCTTTGTTAAAACGATGAATTTCATCTAAAAAAAGTATCTTAGTTTTACCGTCAATAATCTTTTGGATGTCTTTCTTGCCTGACGATACTGCCGATAATTCGTGCATTTCAATATTTAAAGAGTTAGCATAAATGCGAGCAATTGTAGTTTTTCCCGAACCAGGAGGACCCCAAAGTATGAAAGAAAAAGGTATCTTGTTTTCAATTGCTAAACGTAGAGGTTTATTATTGCCTAATATATGCTCTTGACCTACAAAATCATTCAAACTCTGTGGTCTAATTTTGGAAGCTAATGGCTCCATATATTAAGAAAAGATATAATGAAATGATAAATAAAATAATACTAAAGCTCCAATTAACGACACTAAAATCATTGCTTTAGAATTAGCCACCCATATCTTCTTAGTAAACACAGCTACCAAAAAAACTAAAAGCTCGTCTAACATATAGAAAAAGAGATAAACTATAATATAACCGACATATAGGTATATTGAAACTCCACTTTCAACCAAAACTCCAGTAAATGCTACTGGAATACCAATAGAGCAAGGGAGCTCAATTAATGTTATTGCAAAAGCAAAAAATATCACACTACCCATTAAGAAATAAATACTAGAAGAAGAATCTTTAAATGTACTCTGCAATTTACCCGAAACTCTCTTCGCCAACCCAGAATCATTTGATTGGCAGACAGCTCCCTGTTTATAAAATCGATGACATTCTTTTAAAAAATACACTCCGCCAGCAAAAGCCATAAGACCAATAACAATTCTAAGAGCCTCTATTTGACCCACCAAAGCCTCAAACAATTTACCCCAAGTAAATACTAAAACTCCATAAACTATAACTGTTGTAATTATAAAAAGCCCGCCTAACAAAAATACTTTCTTTTTAGAATTAAAAACTAAAACTAAAGATAATACTAAAATCAATGCACCAAGAGAACAGACATTAAAACCATCTAATAGACCTAAAAATATTGCTACAAATATCAAAGACCAATCTTTTAGATTTACTTCTATATTCAATATTGGTATTCTTTTAATGTAATAATCTTTGTCAACTATATTGCCCTCTATAGCACTAATAAGCATATCTTGGTGCCTAGAAGTAAAATCGGTAAATTGGAAAAAGTTATCGCCAATAAATATTGTTGGCGACATAACTTGATAATCTTTAATTCCATGTTCACTTGCAATCTCAGCTAATTTATTAACATCAGTTATTGGGTAAAGATTAAGCTCTATTTGAGGATATTGATCTTCAATAGAATAAATAAAATCTTTAGTTGCTTTGCAAACTGAACAAAGTCTATCGTCAAAAAAATCAATAACTACCTTTTCTTCAGCATTTGAATAAAGAAAAGGAATAAATAAAAATAAGCAAAGACTAAGTCCGAATAATATCTTTCTCATAACTTTATCTTGCAGTCCAACCACCATCTACATATATAATTTCTCCAGTTACATATTTTGACTCATCCGAAGCTAGATAAACTGCGGCATTGGCAATATCTAAAGGTTCTCCAACATGACCTAAAGGAGTAGAAGATTCTATCATATTTTTAAATTCTTTCATTTCAAGCATTTGTTCGGTCATTTTAGTTTGAATAAAGCCAGGTGCAATTGCGTTTACTCTAATTTTTCTTTTAGCTAAATCTAGTGCTCCAGCATGAGTAAGTTGAACTACTCCCCCTTTAGCAGCACAATATGACACTGAACCAGGTAAACCAACTTTACCTAAAATAGAGCTCATATTAATAATTGATCCACCTTCTTTCATTTCTCTAGCAGCTGCTCTCATTCCGTACATTACACCCGACAAATTAACTCCTATTACTTTGTCCCAATTATCATTAGTAACATCGGCAATTCCTTGACCATCGCCAATGCCAGCATTATTTACTACAATATCAACCTTACCAAAAAATTTTATCGCCTCTTTTATTAAGCTATCTACTTCGTCTGAGTGAGATACATCACATTTAATATATTTTGCATTTTCACCATATTCTGCTACTGAACCATTGGCACTAATATCGGAAAAGATAACTTTAGCGCCTTCTTCTAAAAACCTTTCTCCTATTTTTTTACCAAGCCCGGACATAGCTCCGGTAACAACTGCCACTTTATTTTCTAATCTCATATTTTTATTATATTAATTTTTAAATTCGACAACAATATATTAGCAAAAACAAAAATTAAAATCCAGTATTCTTAATAATTTATACCTCGCTAATTATATCAAAACCTTTAAAGCTTCCCGTTATCGCAACACCAGCAATCCCCTCTCTCTTTTTAG
>MWBX01000043.1 GCA_002069755.1 Parcubacteria group bacterium ADurb.Bin247 | reverse complement strand
TTTAATTTTTGTAAATCAAAGTAGCGAAAAGGACCTACTTGGTTTTTTAACAGAAAGTACTTTTTATGTAATTGAAAAAGAGTAAGATGCGTTACCCCACACAAAGCTCTTTTCTGCGCGCAAGATTCAATTAAGTATTTTTTGCCCGGGCATAAAGATATTAGTCTTTTTAAGTGGTAAGCCTGTGTCAAATTATTTAACTATTTAATTCATGCTCATGCAAATGTCACGGTGGTAAAACTCCATTAGAGGTATTAAGAGAACATACAGGTGTTGCAATTGATTGTTGAACTTGGGGCGCAAATTCTTGACAAAACTATTTTAATTGCTAGAATGACAAATCAGTTAGATTTTTATTCAGAAATACAATAATATTAGTAATTTCTTAAAAAGTAACTTTGTTAGTATAACAAAGAAAATAATAGCTAAAAACAAAGGATCTCTAAAAGAGCCGTCTTTGTCGTTTCGTATTTCTGTAGTTTTAATTTTTTCTTTTGTTTTTTTTGGTGGTAATAATAATATTATTGAGAGTTATAAACTTCCAGCAGTTGGGAATACTTTAAAAGAAGATGCCTTTTTGATGCCAATACTACCAGTTGAATATACCGATCTTTTGATCGCTCAAAGCAATACTATCTATTCGGTGGCTCCCCTTTATTATCCTACAACTCAATTATTAGCTGTTCAAACAGAAGAAAGGGCTAATGAAATAATATCATATACTGTAGAGCCAGGAGATAGTGTAAGCTCTATCGCCGAGAATTTTAACATATCTAGCGATACTATTATTTGGGCAAACGAGTTAACCGATACCAATTTAAAAGTTGGAACCGATTTAATTATTCTGCCTGTTTCGGGAGTTTTTCATATTGTTGGTAACAATGAGACAATTGATGGTATTGCTAAGAAATACAAGGCCAAAACAGAAGAAATTATTTCCTTTAATAATTTAGAGAATGATTCTTTGATTCAATTGGGAGACATATTAATTATTCCTGGTGGAGAGAAACCAAAGCCTCAACCAGCAGTTACTCGAGCATCTTTTTCTGGTTTTATTGCTCCTGCTTCTGGTGTTATTAGTCAAGGTTTACACTCAACTAATGCAGTGGATATTGCTAATATTTGTGGTACTCCGATATATGCTTCGTCTGCAGGAACAGTTAATACGGTTGGATATCACCCAACTGGTGGAAATTATATTAAAATATCTCATGCTAATGGAACAACAACATATTATGGTCATTTATCCCGAATGTTAGTCTCTAGGGGTCAAAGTATTTCGCAAGGCTCGGTAATTGGGTATATGGGTAATACTGGTTATACTATTGGAGCAACTGGTTGTCATATTCATTTTGAAGTTCGTGGTGGAACCAACCCCTTTGGTTCTTATAGAGTAGGTCATAGGTTTTAGGGACTATGAATAAAGATAGTTTAATAAGAATAATGGAAGAAAACGATATTGCTCCGTTGAAGAAAATGGGGCAAAACTTTATTATTGATAAAAATATTGTAGACAAAATAGTTTTTTTAGCTAATCCAGAAGATATTATTTTAGAAATTGGTCCTGGTTTTGGAGCAATAACAATACCATTGTCCAAGAAAGTTAAAAAAGTAATAGCCATTGAAAAAGATAAGAAGATAGCTAGATTATTAAAAGAAAGAGTGGGTAATAATGTAGAAGTTATTGAAGCAGATATTCTGAAAGAATTAGTTCCTCAACAAGAATATAAGGTTTTCTCAAACACTCCATTTTATATTGCCCCTGCGATTATCAGAATGTTTTTAGAGAGCAATAATCCACCAACAGAAATGGTATTAATGACACAAAAAGAAGTGGCCCAAAGAATATGTGCCAAACCGCCAAATATGAATTTATTAGCTCTCTCGGTTCAATTTTATGCAGACCCTAAGGTGTTATTTCGCGTTCCAAGACAATGTTTTTATCCTAATCCTAATGTTGATAGCTCAGTTTTAAGAATTATTACTAAAAAGGGCAAAGATGGCGCTTCTTTTTTTAAAGTTGCTAGAGCAGGGTTTTCTCGTCCTCGGGCTCAACTATTGAATAATTTGTCAAAAGAGTTAAAACTAAGTAAAGTAGAAGTTGAAAATCAATTAAAATCTATTGGTATTGATCCAAAGATAAGAGCCGAAAGATTAAGCATTGATGATTGGATAACATTATCTAATATTTTAAAATGATTAAAAAAACAACATACATCTTATTGCTATTGTTTGCTGTTTTTCTGTTTGCTCCTAATGTTTATGCTGATGACGATGAATGTGATCCTTGTCCTAGATGTTATTCGGGGCAATGTGTAGGTAGTTTTGCGGGAGAATCTGGTGGTTCTTCTTGTGGGGGTGTTGTGAGGGAGAGGTGGTGCGATCCTTGTTGTGGTGGTTGCTGGTATGTTTATAATCCTGGATATCCTTGGCAAAAATGTCAAAGTCAATGTTCTTGGCATTGGCCATGTGCAGGTGATTGTCTAGATATACCCAAAGATCCAAGTTATAATGGGAAAGTATCATCAGTAGATGTTTTATTACCAGTTACTCTTAGTTGGCGAAATGTGCCAGGTTTTGGTTGGGGTGGTAGTTCTCCCCGATCTTATGATATTGAGATTACGGATACTAATGCTAATCCATTGGACTTTGCTCCAAAACAAAGTATATCAACACTAGATTATTTTACTGAAAGAATTCCTACGGGTCAATGTTTAAGGTTTACTCCAGAAGACGAAATTCCATCATTTACCTACAAAGAATCTCCCGAATCAGAAAACAAAGGTAGAAAAGAACAAGCAATGTTTAGCGATGTTTTGAAATCAACATCTTCTCTTAATAGTAGTTGTAGTAATTTAGCTAAATATTATGATGATAAAAATTCGGACAGAGAATACTCTGATTCTTGTAATTGGGGAGCGAGCAATCAGCGCAATTCAATTTATAGTTTTTTAAGAATAAAAAATCATCAACAACTTGGAAGTTGTGTTTTTTATGCTAGTAATAGGTGCTTGGCTTATAATAATCAATATTATCAACAAAGTTGTCTCTATGATTTTATAGCTGATAATTGTTTGTTGCGTTCCGATGATTCTTTTAGTTTTAGAACAAGAGCTTGTTGTAGTCTTTCTGGAGATAATTGTGGTGAATGGAGTGATTGGTGGGATTTTGAAACAAGTAGTGCGCCAGAAGTTTTGAGTGTTGGTACACCAACCGAAGATGAAAGTTTTTTTGCTATCTTACTAGGAGCAGAAACGGTAGTTGGACAAGCCCCTGAAGTAGTTGATGATTTGAGAAAAGCCAATCTTTATTGGTGTGATACTCGCAAATTACAAACTATGGTTGGTTCTACTCAAACTCATTATGATTACTATGATCGATACGAAATTGAAGTTCAACAAAGATTACCAAAGTTTACTTTTTGGCAGACATTTCAAGATCATCCTTTAGTAAAAGCACGGAATACTCCAATATACTCAATATCTACATCGGTAACAGATGCTAAACCAGAAACTAATATTTTAAACCAAGAATATCTTCTTTTTACTAAAAACGATTATTCTTCTTATCGTTGGCGGGTGAGAGCTTG
This sequence comes from Parcubacteria group bacterium ADurb.Bin247, assembly GCA_002069755.1. Lineage (GTDB taxonomy): Bacteria > Patescibacteriota > Minisyncoccia > Minisyncoccales > CSSED10-335 > MWBX01. The sequence continues at coordinate 9,676 of MWBX01000043.1, read as the reverse complement.
TGATAGAAATGAACCAAATTTAGTTTGTACAGACTATAGTGATTGGCATTATTTTGAAGTTTCAAAAGATGTTGTTGTTGATAATCCTCGCTTGACTTATCCTGGAGATGACCCTGATGGAAAAGATCCAATTAGTTGGCCAATTCAATTCAGTTGGGATTCTCCGGTAGGAGCTAACTCTTATATATTTGAGCTCCTAAAAGATGGATCTAGTGTTTATAAAACAGTAGTAAAAAGCACTATTTTTGAAGGAGCTGTTTCAAGATTAAATTCTGTTGTATTATCTGGTGATAAATTAAGATTAGACACTTCTTATTCTTGGAGAGTAAAGTCTTGTTGGGATGAATTGGGGAGAAATGATTATTGTGAGGCTGGGTGGTCTCAAAGAAGTTTTAAAACAACTGGAGGTGTTCCCGAGATAGTTTATCCATTAAATGAAGAAGCAATAATTCCGGTACGATTTGAATGGAAGTTATATCCAGGAGCTCAAGCATATCTTTTTACCCTAGATGGAGAATCAAAAATAGTTGCTGATAATAATATTACCATTGAAGATCTTGAGATGGATAAAATTTATACATGGTCGGTGAGTTCTTGTAATAGCGTTGATGATAGTGAATGTGGAGATCCGGCTGAGAGTAGTTTTAGAACTGTTGAATTGCAGCCATCAAAGATTATTAGTCCTGGGATAGGAGAGAAAATACACTCAAAAGAATCTCTTTTTGTAGATTTTAAATGGAGCGATGTTTTAGGAGTCAACACTTATTATTTAAAAGCTTCTTGTACACCCGAAGATGGATCAGGAACAATAACGGTATTAGAGGAGATTGTTAAAAAAACAGAGAGAAGATTAAATTTGTCTTGTGTTGGAGATTATTCTTGGGAAGTTTCTGCTTGTATAGATCCTGAATGTGAGAATGTAGGTATTGCAGCCCTAGGTTCGTTTTCATATATTAAAGATGAGGGTGGCACTGGCTTTATTCCTTGTGGACTTAATCATAATAACTCTAATACTCAATGGGATGAGACTGAAAAGTGTGAAGTTAAACATATATTTATACTTTTTAAAAATATATTAGATTTTGTTTTATGGAAAATTACTCCATTTTTGTTAATAATGTTAGTTATATATTCTGGAATAATGTTTTATACCTCTTTGGGTAATGTTAAGACACTAACGAGAATAAAATCTATATGGATATCAATTAGAAATGGCTTATTGATTATTATCTCAGCATGGTTTATAGTAGAGTTAATTATGATCTTAATGGGTTATAACTTATCCACTCCTTGGTGGGAAATAAAAATATGAATTACGAAAACAAAAAAATTGTTATTTTATGTAGTATAATGATTGTTCTATTATTAGCGCTCTCTTTTAATAGGATTAATAGAGTAGATTTTAATTATGATTATTCATTAATGCCCGAGATGCCGGAGATTAAAACTCCTGATTTAGATGAAATGATGTCGGAGATTGATACCGATGCTATTGAGAAGATAATAAATAGAGAAATAGATATTGAGGGGCTGAGTTCGGAGGAGTTGACATCTATTGTCAAAAAAGAGAATGTTGGTGATTATAAAGAGGTTATTTTAAATAATCAAATATCTTTAGAGTATCCATCTAATTGGATAAGATCTGAATCCAATGTAGTCGTTGATCATCCTGATATGGATGTTTTACTCTTTGCTTTTTCTCTAGACTTGGAGTTTCCTACAACAGTAGTTGGACTCAAGCTTAATTTAGAAGAAATAGAACAAGTAGAAGAGTTTATGCGAGAAGTTTCTGAACAGCAAGAAACAACAATGTTGATTAAAGATAAAAAATATCTTGAAGATAATATTTTACAATTTGAAGCTGAATATAATTATACTGATGGAAGAGTTGCCGTTTCTAAAGAGCGAGCAATTAAAGTAGATGATAATTATTATTTAATATCTGTGATTGCCCTAAATACTAAAGTGAAATCCGTTGAGAAGCAGATTAATTATATATTTGATTCAATAAAAGTAATATAATGTTAAGATGTTTTAGAGTGGTAATACTTTTTTTATTATTCCCATTAATATCTTTAGCTAGTGGTGGGTTTGAAACTAATTGGCCCAACTCTCCTCTGGGAACAGAATTGAATTCAGGCGCGCAAATCCATGAATTAATAGCATATATTTATGAGTGGGGTATATCTTTAGGAGGGATAGCTGTATTTGCAATACTTATTATCGCTGGATTGGAATATATTGGCTCGGCTGGAGATTCTGGTAAGATGTCATTAGCCCTTAACAGGATAAAAGGGGCGATACTTGGACTTATCCTTCTTTTAACTTCTTGGTTAGTTCTAGACACAATAAATCCTCAACTTACAACTATTCAGGCTTTACCTAATTTGTGGGAAAATAATAATTATTCTAGCTTATCTGTTGGTTCAATGAACAGTCGGGGAGTTCCTTGTGATTATGTTGTTGTCTGGGACGAAGAAGATTATAAAGGAAATAAATCGGTTGTTTCTTTCGGCGAAGATGAAACAATTAAGATTTTTAACGGTAAAAATTCTATTAAAAGCATAGCTGATCCGTGGGGTTCTGTAAAAGGTTATCGCAAATTGTCAGAAAATGAAAAAGAGACTGTTATTGGCGATAGATATGATGCTAATGGCAATCTAAGCGATAATGGAGATTATGTTTTGGGCGGAGTCTGTCAATTGAAACTTTATCATTATTCGGACAGTTGGTTTGGCTCTGATTGTGGTATGTTAATGGGGAGCACTATGGTTGTTGAGGTCCCTAATGTTAATGCGATTAAGCAAAGTATAGAAGAAGAACAAGAAGATGAAGAGGTTGGCTGTATACATATAGTTCGTTTTGGTGTTTCTGGTGGCGACGAGTTAGCTATTTATGATGATGGTGAGGGTGGTAGCGAGGAAGAAGAAGAGGAAGAAGAAGAGGACGATTGTCGAGCAGGAGAATATAGAGATATAAGTGGTAATTGTGTTTGCCTTGAAGGTTGGGCATGGTGTCGGTGCGCTAATGCTTGTATTCCTGCCCAATATGTTATTCCGGCGGAAGAAAGCTGTCCAGTGATTCCAAGTTGTCCTAGTGGTCAATTTTATCTTTTAGGCGCAAATAGGTGCGTAATTTGTCCACCAGATTGTTATTGGTGTAGTTGTTTAGATGCAGTTGTTCAATCTGAAGATGATTGTGTTTGTGATTAAATACTGTTATTTATTTTATTTATATGTTAAGATTAAGAAATAGAATATGAGAAAGATAGCAACATTTTGTTTTTTATTAATTGTACTTCCCCTAGTATCTTTAGCTAGTGGTGGGTTTGAAACTAATTGGCCCAACTCTCCTCTGGGAACAGAATTGAATTCAGGCGCGCAAATCCATGAATTAATAGCATATATTTATGAGTGGGGTATATCTTTAGGAGGGATAGCTGTATTTGCAATACTTATTATCGCTGGATTGGAATATATTGGCTCGGCTGGAGATTCTGGTAAGATGTCATTAGCCCTTAACAGGATAAAAGGGGCGATACTTGGACTTATCCTTCTTTTAACTTCTTGGTTAGTTCTAGATACAATAAATCCTCAACTTACAACCATTCGGGCCTTACCTAATTTATGGGATGTCGGAGAGTATTCAATTAATTCACTTGATTTAACTACGTCCGGAGGGGTCCCTTGTGATTATATTGTTATTTGGGATACTCCAAACTATACTGGAGGAAATAGTATCATTATGTTTGAAGAAGACCAAGAGACGATTGTCTTACCTAGCTTAGCGCATATTATGAGTTCTTGGGCTAATCCAGCTGGTATTTTGATTGGGCCTATTGCAGGATGGATGGGTAATCTAGCTGGTGGTTTAATGAATGGAGCTCGGGAGGCCGCTTGGCAATCTGTGAAAGGTTATCGTAAAATTAGTGAACAAGAAAGAAATGCTCTTAAAGAAGGGTCAATTGCTATGGATTTGTATAACGAAAAGGGAGAGTTATTGAATCAAGCAGAAGGATTTAATTATGATGAGGGTAATCTTTATGCCTTTGGTGGAATTTGTCAGATAAAGTTATATTATTCTACTTCTAGTTGGTGGCAAGCTAATGAGCCTTGTGGTAATTTACTTGGGATTGGTATGACTCCTGAAATATCTAATGTTACAGATATAAAATTTTATAATAAAAAAGTTGAGTGTATTGAGATTTCAAGGAATTTGCCTAAAAAAGAAATCCCAGTAGAATAAAATAACAAAGACTAATTTAAAAAACAATGAAATTTATTAAATCATTCCTTCCTATTTTTATCATTTTCCTTTTTTCCCCGATAGTATCTTATGGTTTTCTTCTTGATCCAGCCATGGCGGCCCTAGATGGTTTATCGGAGGCAACTGGACCGACTTTTGCATTGTATTTCTCATCTTTTATATTCTATATCATAACCTTAGTCACTCTGTTTCTTAGCACATCTTTATTGCAATGGGCAATTGATATTACTCCAATAGCACTCACCCTTGGAGGCACTGAAGGGTATAGCCCCGTTGAAATGGGTTGGGCTTTTTCTGTTGGCATCGTAAATATGCTATTAATTTTAGCTTTTCTTGCTATAGCATTCTCGGTAATTTTAGGGATTGAAAGAGTTCAACTTAAAAAAGCATTACCTAATTTGATATTAGTTGCGTTATTAACTAATTTTACTTTGCTTTTTGTGGGTATGGCAATAGATATATCTAATATTTTGTTTAATACTGTTGCTTTGCAGTTCGGTGGCGAAGGTGGTAATATTATATTTAATGCGGTAGAGCCATTATTTGCTGTAGGACAAGAAACCTTCTATACAACAATTGGATTATTGGCTCTTAGAGCTGTTAGTTTAATCGTCCCATATCTTAATGTGGCAACGCAATTGGCATGGATTATTATGTTGCCGGTAGAAATTATACCATCTTCACTTAATTTTCTTTTCTTTGGTTTAAGTATGGGATTAATGTCAATTCTTTGTTTCTTGTTTTTCTTTGTTTTTGTTGCCAGAATATTTGTTATTCAAATATTGGCAATATTTGCTCCTTTGGCATTCTTTTGTATTATATTTGACGATACTAAAAAATGGTTTAGCGAATGGTTGAAGCACTTTATTCAGTGGCTTTTTGTGGGAGTAATATTTATCACTCTTTTGTATTTTGGACTTGCGATGGCTCCAATTATGGTTCAATTAGCTCAGAACAATTTAGTTACTTTTATTGGTGACTTTCCTTCGTGGGTACCAATTAAACTAGATCAAGTGGTGGGTAATTTAGTGCTATTGTGCTATTTTGCAGTAATATTTTTTATTGCCAAGGGTCTTGTTCCCGCAGCTACTAGTGCTGTTATATCCCAAGCTTCTGGTGCTATAAAAATGGCAACTCCTTGGGCGGGAGCTCTGGCAAAAGGTGGGGTTAGTAAGTTTAGAAATGATTTAGTAAGAGGCAAAGAAGGGATTCCAGAAAATATGAAGGGAGATGACTTAATAGGGCGTATGAATAAATTTGCTTATACTAACCGGGCATATAAAGGGTTTAATAAATGGGCACAAAAAGCAGATTTTGCTGTTACGGGCAAAAAAACAGAAGAACATGTTCAAGAGAGAGCTGAGGAGAGAGCCGAAGAGCTTAATCGTAAACATGGAAGCTCACTAGTAGATGTTGCTAATGGGCCGACGGGTAAGCTAATTTTTAATGATCCTGCTAGTCAAGCAGCTCTGGCTCATGCGCTTGCTTCAAAAGGAAAGAATTTGTCTGGGATAAAAGATGAAGATTTTAGAAATAATATTTTTAATCATGGTAATAAGTATTTATCGCCTTCCGCTTTAACTAAATTAAATGCACTTAATGCTAATTTCTTTGATGGTGAGGAGAACGAAGAGCGTTCTAATAAACTATACTATCAAATGGCTGGAAAGAAATATAAAGAGATGGCCGAAGAGTTTAAAATAAAAGAAGGTGAAGGAATTCAAGATTACAAAGAAAGAGTTTTTACCGATGAAAAGAAAAAAGAATTTGAGTCAGTTGTTGGTCGGAAGATAACGCCAGATGAAATTGAAAGTGGCGAAGATGTTAATCGTTTGATAAACGAAGGTGCCAAAAATATTGCTATGGGAAAGATGAGTCGGGCTATAAGAAATGATGATATTAAAAATCTTAGTGAAGATGTTATTAAAAGTGAAACATTTCAAACGATGGTGTTACAGAATCAATCTGGATCGTTTTTTCAAAAAATGTTTGAAGAACATGGTTCAGCAACTATGGATGTTCTTGATTCTAGATTACAACAATTTATTGCAAGTCAAAAATTGACAAATAGAACCTTGGAGCGTCAAATACAGAAAACTCCTGCTATTGGAGTATTGTTCCCAAAATCAAAAGAAATAAGCATATTGCAACAATCAACACAAGACGAAGATAATAATTAATCAAAAAAATGAAAATATCAAAAGAAGAATTTTTTCAATTATACAAAACATTGCCTCCTAAGGTAAAAAATGCTCTTTTTGACGAAGAGGTTGGGTTAACCTTAACCAAGATTTGCAAACGACATATGGTAGAAACTAGATACCAAGAAATGATGGACTTAATTGTTGAAGTTTTAGTTGGACTTTTGCCTCCTCAAGATCTAGAGAAGATATTAATAAGGGATTTAAATATTCCTATATCTAGCGCTAAAGAGATTTCTATAGAAATTAATCGTTTTATATTTTTCCCGATTAAAGATGATTTATTGAGTATTTATCAAACGAATATAGCTTCACAAAAAGTAATTGAAGAGTCTGCTTCTGTTGAAAATCAAGAATTTCAAGATTCATATAGAGAAAAGTTTTAATGCTATGTGTGTTTTAAAAATTAAAAGATATATTATTCTGGCTTCTTTTTTGTTCGTTGTCTTTTTTACATTTGGCTATATTCATGGATTAATATCTCCAGATCTATTAGATGAAATGGTAAAAGAGTTAAGTTTTTTGACTGAAAAACTAATTAGCCTTCCTAATTGGCAGTTTGCGTTGGTGATATTTTTAAACAACACCTTGAAGGTTCTGTTATCAATGTTTTTGGGAGTATTCTTTGGGATAATACCTTTTTTCTTTTTGGTTTTTAATGCCTATGTTTTAGGCGTAGTGGCTACAGGAGTAGATTTGTATATTTTCTTTGCGGCTATTGGACCACATGGAATACTAGAAATACCAGCGTTTTTAATTGGTGCTGGTGTGGGGCTTTATCTGGGAGCCAAGTTTATCAAGAACAGAATATTTAGGATTAACTTTAAAGAATTTAAAAGTGTCACTTTATTGATTATAGTAATGCTTTTTTTAGCTGCATTGATTGAGGTATATATTACCCCATCAGTTGTTAATCTTGTAATTTGATTTGACTTTTTTGTCAGTAATTGATATTATTAGTTCATACCTAATGCAGTGATTTATCCGTTTGAACAACGGATATTATTTCACTAAAAATATATGGATTTAAAAAACTTTACATCGGCAATTACTCAGTTAGCAGAAGAAAAAGATATCCCCAAGAAAAAAGTCTTAGAGATTGTTGAAGTTGCTATTGCTTCAGCTTACAAAAAAGAATATGGTGAAAAGGGTCAGATTATAAAAGCAACTATGGATGCTAAAACGGGGGAACTTAGTTTTTGTCAGTCAAAACTTGTTGTTGACGAGTCTATGATTTTAACCGAAGAAGAAATAGAAGAATTGAAACAAGGTAAAGGCAATAAAAAAGAAGAAGATATTAAAAAAGTTAAGTTTAATCCCGAGAGACATCTTTTGATAGAAGATGCAAAAAAGATTAAAGCAGATGTTATGTTAGGAGAAGAGATTGAAATTCCTCTGCCTACTCAAACATCTTTTGGAAGAATTGCAGCGCAGACAGCAAAACAGGTAATATTGCAAAAGATAAAAGAAGTTGAAAGAGAATCGGTTTTAGACGAATACAAAAATAAACAAGGAGAGATTGTTTCGGGCTCGGTCCAAAGAGTAGAGGGATTTAATGTTTTTGTTGATCTTGGAAAAACATTAGGGACATTGCCTAAAGATGAACAAAACCCAAGAGAGAGTTATAGAATAGGGCAAAGAATTAAATGTTATGTTTTAAGAGTAGACGAGACGTCTAAAGGTCCAGTTATTGTTTTATCTAGAACCAATCCTAATCTTATTGTTAAGCTTTTTGAATTAGAGGCACCAGAAGTTTCTTCTGGTTCGGTTCAAATTAAGGCAATTTCTCGGGAACCTGGTAGTAGGTCTAAAATCGCTGTTTATTCTAAAGCTGAAGAAATAGATCCTATTGGCTCGGTTGTTGGTCAAAAAGGAACTAGGGTTACGGCGGTAATTTCTGAAGTTAATGGAGAGAAAATAGATGTTATTGAATATTCTGAAGATCCTAGCAAATTTATTGCTAATGCGCTATCTCCAGCCAAAGTTTTAGAAGTTGATCTTACAGACGATGGTAGGGCCGTAGTAACTGTTCCTGAAGATCAATTATCTCTTGCAATAGGTAAAGATGGTCAAAATGTTAGATTAGCTGCTAAGCTTACGGGTTGGAAAATAGATGTTAAAGGTCTTAGCAGTGATAATACCATTGTTGATCCTGAAGAAGAAATAAAATAATTAATAATAAAAATATGAACTTAATACCAATGGTAATTGAAAAATCAACTCATGGCGAACGCGCTTATGATATATTTTCACGTTTGCTCAAAGAAAGAATAATATTTTTAGGTGGTCCAGTTGATGATGAAATGGCTAATTCAATTATTGCCCAACTTTTATTCCTTTCTAACGAAGACTCTAAGCAAGATATTAAGCTGTATATCAATAGTCCTGGAGGATTAGTTACTGGAGGACTTGCAATTTATGATACTATGCAACATGTTAAGCCCGATGTATCAACTGTTTGTGTTGGTTTAGCTGCTTCTATGGGAGCTGTTTTACTCTCAGCCGGAGCAAAAGGGAAACGTTTTGCTTTACCTAATTCACAGATAATGTTACATCAAGTTATGGGAGGAGTAACGGGACAGGCAACTGAGATTGAAATTACTGCTAAACAGATATTAAAAACCAAAGAGCAGTTAAATAAAGTTCTTGCTCATCACACTGGCCAACCCTTTGCTACGATAGAAAAAGATACAGATAGAGATTTTTATCTCTCTGCTGTAGAAGCCAAGAAATATGGTGTTATAGATGAAGTGGTAAAGTAGCGCTAAGCCTGTGTCAAATTATTTAATTATTTAACCGAAACCTTCTTTTTAACATCAACTTACCATAATTCTTTTGGTCAGATTTTGTATAATTTAATACGAGAGCTTGACAGTTATTACCCTAATATAGTAAACTAATATATCAAGATTAAATAAATTAAAATAAATATATGAAAAACAACAAAAGTGGTTTCACATTAATAGAATTATTAATAGTAATAGGTATTATAGCTATACTAGCGGTCTCTATCATTATTGCAATAAATCCTGGTCAACAGTTTGCCCAAGCCAGAGATGCCACCAGACAAGGACATATTAATTCATTAAACCAAGCCATACTCTCATATATGGTATCTAATCATGGTGACTTGTCTGGACTAAACATACCACCAACACCAACAGAAATATGTGCAGTCACATCAACATGTGAGGGTTTAGTTAACCTAG
>MWBX01000042.1 GCA_002069755.1 Parcubacteria group bacterium ADurb.Bin247 | reverse complement strand
TCGCAACTGGCTTATCCGCTACAACTGGCGACTTCTTTTCTACCGTCTCTAACTCAAACTTATCTATCTCTTCTGATATTGCCCGATAACGCTCCTGAATACTATCAACATCACTCTCATTAACCCATTTCTGGCTTTTAACAATTTCAAAAAAATCATCTAATGGTTTAATATTTCTCCTAATATCACAGATCAATTCTTTGTAATTATCCTCGTCGCCATCAAGAATCATTGTTAGACTTGCTAGCACATTATTAGCCAACTCTCTCATTTTATACCGCAAAGGCTCCTTTTTAGGAAAAAAAAGGGTAAGTTGATATAGATCACTAGTCAGTTTTATAAAATATTCCTTATCCATTAAGCTAATTGAACGAAACTAAAGACGAATACTGCTCTAAATTATGCTCTTGCTCAGGAGTTAGCTCGTTAGCTAAGGATATTGCTTCAGCCACTAAACTTTTAGATATTGTAACTTCTTGACCAAGCATTAATGGTCCGCTACCAAGCTTCTTTTGAATATAATCTTCGGCAAATATCCTTTGCTCAGGATTAAGACTAGATTCAGTCTCTTCTAAATGAGTGCTAATTGCTCTTCTAGCAAGATGAGTTAAACCCTCTCCTAATTGTGCTTGCTCAACATAGTCTCCGGTTATAATATTCTTTTCGACTTCTACTTCTTCAGATTTCTCTTCTTCATCTGAATTGTAAATTGAAGAAAATATACCCGCTTGCATATTTCCGCCATTGGCGAAATAAGAAAATATTCCAAACATTGCAAGAGCAACAATTAAACCCAGGGCTAAATTGACAAACTTTGTCTTGTCAAATTGTGATTCAACATTAGTGTTTGTTTTTTCAGACATATTTTTAAAGTTTTTAATAAACAACCTTTACGATATTATACATAAAATCAATGTAAAAGTCAAAAAAAATTGGTGACCATTATAAGCCACCAATTAATCTACACTCTTACATCACCTTATAGCATATATCACATCCTCTCCAGCACAGTAAATCACACCATCACTGCTAATTGACAAAGTATCATCGCGAATACCTAAATCAGACATACTCCAGATATTGTTTCCAAGCTCATCAAAAGCTAAAACTGCATTACCATTCATCACAATGCTCACAATGCCATAAATATTATTATCACCATCAACAATAAATGGTCTAGTTAATCCGGGAAGATCATATTTAGGAAAACCACCATATAAAACACCATCGCTACTATATTTATAAAGAGAACCAAAACCATTGTGTTGATTTCTGGCAATAGCTAACACATCCCCATTATAATTAACAAAAGGTATTGAGTTTAATCCATGAATTGGCTCAGATATCCAAACATCCTTACCAGTCAATGGATCTGCTGAATGTAATAAACTATACCTAATAACATTACCTCCCTCAGCCATAGATTCATCATAGCCTATGAAATAGAGCTCACCACCATCTCCAATAGCAACACTAGATATTGGAATAAATTCATCGTGATTGTTCTTAAAAGATCTCTGCCATATTATTCTTTTGTCTTCTACACGATATAGGTTCTCGTTGTAGTTTACATAAATGATATTGCCATAGGCAGAAACAGACATTTTTCTAGTACCATTAAAACTACTAGTAAATTTTAAATCCCAAAGAAAATTACCATTCAATCCATCAAATACCATAATCTTGCCTAAAATCGGAACAACAATATTTCCATTTGCCAAGACAACACAATGCTCAATTGGGTAGTAAGATTCTTCTACACTAGCCTGCCACTTAATTGTTCCATCTCTATTAACATTAACAATATGTGTTTTGATATAATCTACTTCATGATAGACAACAAGAACACTACCATCGGATAAAACATTAACATAATATGATTTATAAAAATCTAAATACCAATTTAAATCACCATTGGTGTTATAGGAAAATAAGCCCTCCCCCAAACTACCCCTACCGGTAAAATAAATAACTCCTTTTTGATCGGTAACAACAGGTCCATAAAAAGACATTCTATCCCTTTCAATAAAAGGAACTATTTCTGGATTTTGGGATAACAAAACTGGATTATCGGTTCTCCCACTGCGTTTAGAACTACCCTGAAATGTAGACCAACTCAAGCTCATTGGAAAGCTAGGCGTAGTATATTCTACATTATTAGAAACTAAAGAATATTTTCTTCCATTAAAAGACTTTACCGCAAAATAGTAATTAGTATTAAAATTAAGCAACTTAATTTCAGTACTACTAGCTAGGGTAGCATCATCCCAATTATCTTCGGTAATAGCATTATTCATCAAATACCTCACCTCATAAGTTAAAGGAAAATACGATTCTGGCTCGGTCCAACTAAGAGAAACATAATCGTCTCCAGAATTGACAATAGTCAAATCTTCTATCGGCAAGGCCGGATCAAAAACCGTCTGCGAGTTTTTGGGAAATGGATCAGTTACTACAAAATCTGTTAAATTATCGTTGTTATCTATATAATTACCAAGACTATCTTTTCTTCTTTGAAGACTTGAATCCTTTTCAGGAACTAGAGCCGGACTACCTTCAAAAACATATTCCACTTCTCCCCAACCAACAACATCAACTTCACAATCACTAGATTCTTTAGGATTACAACTAAATATGCCCACTGATCCAGCAGAGTTGCCAAGCTGACCTGAAGAATAGAGCTCTTCTGTAGCTGTGGTGAGTTCCCAATCAGCATTCTCAGTGTTATAAACATTAATTAAAAAGTATGAATCAGGCTCTATAACTAAATCGGGTAAAAATGCCCAATTACGATAAGGGTCACCCCAATTCTTGGTAGGAGAGAAATAAGAGAGGTACCAACCATTAAAACTTACTTTTTCTAAAGTAGGATTATATAGTTCAATAAACTCTTCTTCATTAACTTTAACTTGAGTAATAATGACCCTATCAGCTAATTGAGGTTCAGGCAAAACATTAAGATTGACTAAAACATCGTGAGAGCTACTAGCTCCAATAACTGTCATTGTAGAACTATAACTGCCAACTCCAAGAGAGTCTACCAAAATACCAACCGAAACATCAAAATTACTCCCAGCATCAATACTCCCCGAAGTACTATCAACTACAACCCAGCTATCACCAACATCAATTGACCAATTTAGAACAGCGCTGCCTGTATTAGCAATATTAAAACTCTGATTTTGAGGAGCTACTCCTCCCAAATCATAATTAAATGTTAATTGGCTTTTATCCACACTCAAAACAGGATTAGAAACAACAACTGAAGAACTGGAATCAGAAGAACCCGAAGAACCACTAGACGAACTAGAAGAAGAGACATAAGCGCACCCTTGTTCTTTTATCTTAGCTAAAGTAGCACTACCAATACCATTTACCCTTACTAGATCATCTATTGAAGAAAAATGCCTAGCATTAATAATTCTTTCGGCTATAGCTTCGCCAATTCCAGTAATAAATACAAGATCTTCTTTAGACGCATTATTAATATCTACTCCCCCGCTATCACAAGGATTGTATTTATCTACAACAACATCTTCTTTCTTCTCTACTATCACATAAGCGCACCCTTGTTCTTTTATCTTAGCTAAAGTAGCACTACCAATACCACTTACCCTCACCAAATCGTCTAGCGATGTAAACGGTCTTAGACTAATAATATCATCGGCTCTTTTTTCTCCAATACTGGTAATATACAAAAGATATTCTTTGGTGGCTGTGTTAATATCTACTCCCCCGTTATCACAAGGATTGTATTTATCTACAACCACTATTTCTTTTTCAACAATAACTTCGTCAACATAAGCTATTCCCTCAGCTTTAATATCTTCAATGATTTTAACTCCAATACCCGGCACCCTAGTTAAATCGTCTAGCGATGTAAAGGGCCTTAAGTTAATAATCTCTTGAGCTCTAGCCGGGCCAATATGTACAATTTTAGTTAAATCTTCTAAAGAAGCGGTGTTAATGTTTACTCTTTCAATAACAGAATTAGCAATAACCACACTTTCTTCTTTTAAGCTATTGGCTAATTCTTTTTCTAATTGGTCAATTACCTTATTCAGCCTCTCTATTTCCTCATCTTTTTCATCTAAACCACTACTCTCTATTTCTTCTTTGATTTCTTCTTTAAATACTTTAACTTCGTCTTGCAGATCTATCACAGTAGCATCGTCGGGCTTATCCAAAAAAGAAAATATTGCCGCCTCACTAAACCTACTAAAAATATCAAAAACAAATCCAAGAACAGAATCAATTGCATTTTTAATTTTACTTCCAATTGATTGACCAATATCGTTAATTGCAGAAATGGCATTATTAATTGCAATAAACTGAGCATCTAGACTAGAAACTACCTCAAGTTGAATATCGGGAACACTAGAAGTAAACGAAACATCTACTTTCGGTTGGCTAATCCAGACATAAGAACCCCGATCATGTTTCATTTTGCCACTTATTTTTGCTTCAAACGGCTCTAAATAATCTATACCCCCTGACCACGGATTAGCTCTAGTAGCTCTTGGTGTCGCCACCCTATTAGGAGAAAAAACTTCTATAATAATTTCTTCCTCTCTAGGACTATAAACTATTGTATAAGAAAAAGAGGCATTAGCACTACCCCCTTTATAAGCCCGATAAGTTTTAATCTCAATATTACCCGAACTAACCTTAACTTCTTTTTCCAATAACCAGTTTAAAATATTAATTCTAACCTCCTCTAAACCAATCTTCATAATATTTGACATTGTCGGATCAAAATATACCCGAGAAACTATTAAAGCTGACTTAGAGATACCATTCAAAACCTCTTTAGGAAGCTGGTTAATGATATAGTTAAAAGAATTGACCTTAGCGCCAATTCTCAACATCGCTAAAACGGCTTCTTCTTCGGCATTATTATTAGAATAAATAATTAAATCCATCCAATTATTAACCAATTGCCGATTAAGAGTGTTAATAATTAAAGCTGAATCACGAGCGGGTAACTCAACTTGTTTTTCTGTAGAAGCAAAAACGTTAATCGGACTAAAAAAAATTAATAGTATTAATAAAATTCTAGTTAAAAAGCCCATAATGATAGTATTAAGGGCTTCTTGAACCTCTATTATTTTAAAATTAATTTATTAAAGAATTCAAAAACTCTTCACATCTTTCTTTTTCCTGATGATTAATAGGAGAGATAATGGTATATAGTTTATCACCTATTGGAACTTCAATATTAACAAGATAATTATCACCAAATGGTACATCGGTTCTTAAACCTTCAAAGCCGCCAATATTAATATTGCTAGATGATTCTTTAACAATATTTAGCCTATTATTGTCATAATCAAATGTCTTAATAGATAATCCAACCTCACAGCCCTGAGTAGGAAAAAGATCACTCTCTGGTCGTTGTTTGTCCGAGGTTGATATTTCTAACTCTTGATTATCTGTAATTACAGGGTAATCGTCTAAAATAGTTAAAACCAAATCACCAACTTCTAATTTACCATCACTAACATTATAACCACTAATATCTTCATATTGTTCTAAACCAATATCATACCACTCTCCCCACTCTTGCTGATCACGATTAAGCATAATCACTACTACTACTATTACTAAAACTAAAACGGTGATGAATATCTTTTTTTTATTCATATTTTTTAATTATTTAAAAAACAAGCCAAAACGGCTTGAGCTTCAAGAACTTCTACGACATTATTATACTAAGTTATTTCTCAATTGCAAGAGTAAGTCTTATCCAATGCAACATGCGCATGAAATGCCCACGCCCGCCAATACAAAATGAGCACGAAATTCATGCTCATCTTTAGATTAAGGCGCCAAGCGCCTTAATTAAGCGAAGTATAGGCAAAGGAAATTAGATTAAGGCGCCAAGCGCCTTAATCTAAGCGCCTTAATGAAAATAATAATAATGGAAAGGCTCGATGTTTTTTTATCGAGCCTTTTTGTTGGTGTTACTGTCGTCAAAATATGATGACAGTAGTAACGCTATAAATCGCTACCATTGCCATGATTATGATAAACATGGTAATGTACTCTTTTAGCCCCCAATTATCCCAATCAAAGCTCATAACTCACCTCCCTTCTCTTTGTGAACTTTGTTATAGCAAAAATAAATTATTTGTCAATCATTTGCGCTGTACTATGCTACAGTTGACAGTATAGAGTAAAGAATATATTGTAAAACAAATCAATTAATAATTGGATAAAAGAGTTAGATTAAGGCGCCAAGCGCCTTAATTAAGCGAAGTATAGGCAAAGGAAATTAGATTAAGGCGCCAAGCGCCTTAATCTAAGCGCCTTAAGCAAATGTGTATCCCTAAAACATATTCTTATTGAGCAAAGAAAAATTCAAAAGGAACAATAACAATGTTGTCTTTAATTTCTAAAACAGAAGAGTTGGTAACGATTAAGCCATAATCCGCGCCTACACTCTTCATTGTTTGAACTACTTGGCCAACGTCTTGCTTATTCCATCCCGTTTCTATAATTATTCTTCGACCTCTAGATTCTACGATGAAATCTGCCCCTCCTTGAGTATCATCATAACCGAAAAACGAACCAATAATATCTACAAAGTAACAATGAAGATACATTCCCACGCTATCTTCTAGCAATTTCCCTTTATGGTGTGCGTCAATAGCTCTCGAATCTGTAAAGTGAATTAGAGCTGCACGAATACTAGGAGCAAAAAACAAGTATTTAGAAGGTTTGCGAACCTTCTTAGGCGCTGAAAGAGAAAATGGATATATTCTTAAGAATAATTCTGCTTTTTCTAATGCACAAAAAACAGATGCAAGCGTCTTTTCGTTAATATCTTGTAAATCCTTAGTAAAGGCAGCTACACTTCGTATATCAGAAGAAGCAACTAAAAAAAGCAACGATGGAATCTTTTCTAGTACTGGAGATGAAAATGATTGAATTGTAGGCAAGTCTTTCCTTATGATTCTATCTACAACACTATTTAAAATTTTGTAGATAGCTACATCGTCAATATAGGAAACAACAGATGGTAAGGAATAATATCTAATATAGCGATCTACTATCTTGATATCATTTTCTTGCCAATAACTAATAACTTGCGGTTCTAATAATTTTAATTGAGAATAGACCTGACTAGCACTATCACTTTCGAAAAGAGCTTGGACTATTTTATCAGAAGGAGGAACAGACTTTGACTTACTGGTGAGCATAATATATTCAGTGAGCTTTAAGGGATACATTTTCTCTACTAAAGATCGTCTGGCCACATCCGTAGTACGATTAATAGCAATAGCCGAAGATCCTGTAGAGATTATAAAAACACGCCGAGATTTGTCGTAGAGAGACTTTAAAGCCAATTGCCATTTTGGATCAAAATGAGCTTCATCGACTAATAATAATACATCCTCCTTTAAAGAAGAAAAACTTTCTCCAATCAACTCTTCATAGGCATCTAAAACCGAAAAAAGATCTCCACCTAATCTACTAACCACATCATCTAAAGAAATATATAAAATACGCCCATTGAATTTTTCTTGATAATCAAAGAATATTTGAGCTAAAACAGTAGTTTTACCAACTCCACGTAATCCGGGAATAGTAATCCATCTAGGTTCACTTTTTGTTTCTATAAAATTATCAATATGACTAGATATTCGATAATAAAAGTTTCTCTTTTGATTCTTATCACCTTTTTGATTGTAAGCCGAAAGACGCAAAATTTTGGCTTGCTCGATAAGTTGACGAGAAACATATTTTTTAATATCTAAATTCATATTTCTACTATGGTAATTAATTTCTATAGAATCACCGTTTATTATAGTATTACATTACCATAGTAAAGTCAAGCCCTAATTAACATCCGTACCAAAAACACAAAAACTTTCAAAGAATCTTTAACCGGACGAATATCGCTTCTCTCTAACCCATATATTGAATCAACAGGAACTGAAATAATCTTGAACCCCTTGCGAGATAATTTGATTATCATCTCTAGTTCTATTTCATAATTATTTGCCTCAATATCTATTGCTTTTATTGACTCTGAAGTAAAAAGACGATAACCGCACTGAGCATCGGGAACTTTTTGTCCACAAACAAAAGAAACAACCAGAGAATTAACCCTATTGGAAATATTTCTCCAAAGTGGCATATTCTTAGGATTATGCATTCTGTTACCAACAACAATTGAGTTATCTT
This sequence comes from Parcubacteria group bacterium ADurb.Bin247, assembly GCA_002069755.1. Taxonomy (GTDB): domain Bacteria; phylum Patescibacteriota; class Minisyncoccia; order Minisyncoccales; family CSSED10-335; genus MWBX01. The sequence goes on along the minus strand of MWBX01000042.1, from coordinate 4,517 downwards.
CTAGAGCATTTAAAAAAACACCTATTTCCTCGGGATTATGTTGCCCGTCACCATCTAGAGTAAAGATTAAATCATAATTGCGCTCTAAAGCAAAATTCAGCCCATCTCTTATGGCTGAACCTTTGCCTTGCTTTGTTTTATGACTTATTACTTGTGCTCCAGAACTTAAAGCTAAGTTATATGTATTATCTATTGAACCATCATTAATAACAATTGGATCAACATTATTTCTTTTTACTTTTTCAACAACTTCTGATATATGTTTCTCTTCATTCAATGCCGGGATAATAGCACATTTTCTCATAGGCCAATAAACTGCTGTATTTTATGGGCTGGAATTGTTTTAATAAAACCCGATTCGTCTAAAATGTTAATTCCTAGTACTTTCCCATCAACATCAAACAAAGAAGATCCAACTAATCTAGATTCTTCTAAAATGTTTGTTATTAAAAAGTCTTCTTCAATTCTTTTAATAATTCCAACATTAACAGATTTGATAATATTGTCTCCATTTGAAATAGAACCCACTAGAAAAACCGATTGACCTACCTCAGCATCACCAAACTCTAGAGTTGGAAAACCATTACCTTCTATTTTAAGTAAAACAAAATCTTCATTTTGCTTTTCAACCACATAATCTTTTAATTCTCCATTAACAAAGAGTTTAGAATTTGGCGAAAAAACGCTTGCAGGAACAATAATTAAACCATCTGAAAAAACAACAATCCCTGAACCAACGCCATCAATAGAAACGACTGCATTTTCTACCCTGTCTATCATCTTAACAATAGCATCGTTTTCTTTGATTATGATCTCTTGTCTTTCAATAGTCACAAATCCTTCAGACAAACGATCATTAATGTAGAAATAACTAGCTAAAAACCCTCCAATTACAGCCAAAAAGATTATAATTATATTTTTCATAGTTTATTTACTTAAAACTTTATGTCCCTTGAAAACAATTCCATTTTTATCGCTATCAATTACCACCCTTTCTCCAAACTTAATCTCCCCTGATATTATTTTAAGAGCCAAAGGATCTAAGACATCTTTTTGTATTACCCTTCGGAGTGGTCGAGCTCCCATTGTTGGATCATATCCTTTTTCAGCCAAATAATCTTTAGCTGAAGTAGATAGTTGAATCTTAATACCATTATTCTTTAAAAGAAGATCGGCAACCTTAGCTATTTCAATATCAACAATACTTTTAATTTCTTTCTTACCAAGATGATTAAAAATAATTATTTCATCTATTCGGTTTAAAAACTCTGGGCGAAAATTTTCTCTTAGTGAGCTCATAACTTTCTTTTCTAGGCTTTCTCTTTCAGATAAAACTCCATTGCTCGTTTCAAAACCTAACTCTCCCATCTTAATAATATGATCCGAGCCAATATTTGAAGTCATAATTAAAATAGTGTTTCTAAACGAAACTCCCCTTCCTTTAGCATCAGTAAGCTTTCCATCTTCTAATACTTGAAGTAAAATATTAAAGACTTCAGGATGAGCTTTCTCAATCTCATCAAATAATATTACACTATACGGTCTTCGTCTAATCTTTTCGGTTAATTGACCACCCTCATCATAGCCAACATACCCTGGAGGAGAACCAATCATCTTAGAAACAGAATGTTTCTCCATATACTCAGACATATCTATTCGTATTAGAGCATTTTCGTCATTAAACAAAAACTCGGCTAAAGCTTTAGCAGTTTCTGTTTTACCAACACCAGTTGGACCTAAGAACATAAAAGAGCCTAGCGGTCTTTTGGCTTCAGATATTCCAGCACGAGACCTTCTAATGGCATTAGATATTGCTTTAATGCCTTGTTCCTGACCAACAATTCTTTTAGTTAAAATACTTTCCATTCTTTGCAATTTTTTAGCTTCTTCTTCTAACAAACTATTAACAGGTATACCAGTCCAACGAGAAACAACCGAGGCGATATCTTCTTCGGTAACCTCTTCTTTTAACATTGGCTTTGATTTTTGAATGTTTGAAAGCTTCTTTTCGGCTGACTTAAGCTCTTTCATTAATTCGGGAATCTTACCATATTTAATCTCAGCTACTTTCTGTAAATCTGCATCTTGACCAGCTCGTTCGGCTTCGTGGCGTAATAAATCAATATCGTTTTTGATTTGCTTAATACGACCAATAACATCTCTTTCGGAACCCCAACGAGACTCAAATGTTCTCATCTTCTCTTTAAGCTCAGCTAATTGACGATTTATTGATTTTAATCTTTTAGTTTGACCATTATCTCCCTTAAGAGCTTCCTTTTCTATTTCAAGCTTTTGAATATTTCTTTTTAGTTCTTCTAATTCTAACGGATCAGATTCCATTTCTAAGCGAAGTAAACTCATAGATTCGTCCATTAAATCAACTGCTTTATCTGGTAAAAATCTATCAGGGATATATCTAGCTGAAAGCTCAGCTGCCTTAATTAGAGCTGCATCTTTGATTTTTATTCCATGATGAAGTTCATATCTTTCTTTAATGCCTCTCAAGATCAGAATGGTATCTTCAATAGATGGCTCAGGAACATTAATTGGCTGAAACCTTCTCTCTAAGGCTGAATCTTTTTCAATGTATTTTTGGTATTCTTTTAGGGTAGTAGCTCCAATTGTTCTTAATTCTCCCCTAGCTAGTGCTGGTTTTAATAAATTAGAGGCATCAATTGCTCCTTCGGCACCACCAGCACCAACAAGTGTATGCAGCTCATCAATAAACAAAATGTATTGATCTTTAGATCTATTTATTTCTCTTAAAAAAGCTTTAACTCGATCTTCAAATTCACCTCGATATTTAGTTCCAGCAACTAAAGAGCCAATATCTAGAGATATTAAATCTTTGTTTTTTAGACTTTCAGGAACATCCCCCTTTACAATTCTTTGAGCTAGACCCTCAACAATTGCAGTTTTACCAACTCCAGCTTCACCAATTAAAACAGGGTTGTTTTTGGTTCTTCGGCCAAGTATTTGAATTAAACGTCTAATCTCGTTATCTCGACCTATTACCGGATCAAGCTTACCCTTTTTGGCGGCAACAATTAAATTTTTAGAATATTTCTCAATTACTTGGTATTTTGATTCTGGTTCGGGATCGGTAATCTTCTCTCCACCACGAATATTTACTAATTGATTTAAAACAGTATCATAATCTATCTTAGCCAATTCCATAGTAGCTGGTCCACCCTTACCAGGCCTCAAAAACACAATATCATCTAAAACTTCTTTAGCCCGGCTAGGAGTATCCAATAAGGCTAAAAAGAAATGTTCTATTGATATGAACTCATCACCCATTTTAACTGATTCTTCTTGAGCTCGCTCTAAGACTGCTGCCATATCTTGGGTTAAATAAACTTGACCAAGAGTTTTGGCAGAAGCTTTAGACGGAATACTAGATATCGATGCCTCTACTTTTTTCAAAAGATTAGCCACATCTACACCAAGCTTATCTAGTAGCGTTAAAACAATGCTTTCTTTCTGGTTTAATAAGGCATTTAAAAGATGAATTGTGTCCACTTGTTGCTGTCCCTTAGCTTGAGCAATATTTTGAGCAGACATTACTGCTTCTTGTGCTTTTGTTGTAAAATTTCCTCCTTGTACCATATATTTTTCTATATTATTATTACTCCCTTAATAATAGCAAAAGATTAGCAAAAGTCAAAAACTCACGAATAAAAATTCGCAAGTCTTAATGTTCTTTTAATAATCAATTAAATACTTTCTAAATAATTTGGAGATGATATTTTTAAAATTTATCTCCAAAAATCAACAAACATATCAATGAGATTAAATTTTTTCTCAAGATCAAAAGATTTAACCTCATCAAAATTACAAGTATCAAAAATTGCTAAACGAGTATTTTGTGACTCAAAGTAAGAAACTTTTTTACCGTCTAAAAATTTATCAGAAAAAACAATATCTCCGGCTTGAACTGCAACATAGTTTGAATCAGGTGAAAAAGCTTCCCAGAAAAAAGAAGGTTGATTAATTACTGCTTTTAACCGATATTGAAAAGGACTCCAAGAAATTATTTCAAAAGAATAAAGAGAACTTTTTTTAGGACCTGCATAACTGACAATCAATTTATTTTTGTCCTGAGAAATACGCGCCTTAGACATAAGTTGATTGAAAATAATTTCTCCTTCGACATCTCTTAATTCAATTACCCTTTTTTGCTCCAACGTCTCCATATCAAATAAATATATTCCCGCGACTTTCATAAATAACATTTTCTTTTCATCGGGTGATAAAAAAGGATTATTTCCTTCAGTTAAAAAAACCTCGTTACCATTTAAATCAGAGCTATATATCTTCGAAGATTCGGGAATATCTACCGCAGAATATTCTGATCTTGAAAATAAAACTTTACTATTGTTGTCATAAATTTGAGGATTAATTATGTGATCACTTGATTCTTTAGTAACTCGTCGAATATTTTTTCCATTTGCACTAGCAATCATAACACTGCTTCCATTTTCATCTTTTGAAACAAAAGAAATCATTGATCCATC
>MWBX01000041.1 GCA_002069755.1 Parcubacteria group bacterium ADurb.Bin247 | reverse complement strand
TTTGCCTTCAATTTTAGCACCGATGAAAATATCTTGTAGTGCTAAGTCATCAACACCAACATTAAGAACTTTGGCTAATTTTTAGAGTGTGTCAATTGAGGGGTTGGTTATGCCGCCTAACTCTAGTTTTATCATCGTGTTATAGAAATGTCAGCCAATTTAGAAAACCGGTCTTGTGATAAGCCTTTGTTGAAATCTCTTTTGACATAGTAGTATTGGAATAATAAAATGTATGTTATAGAGCAACCTCTATCTATAATTATAATACAAAATTACTTTAATAATGTAAAGAGAAATTTAGGGAGTTTAATTTCAAATGTCTGTGCACGGAAGCAATTGCGAGTAACCAATTGCCTCTGATTTTAAAAAAAGTTTAAGTTGGTCGGAGAGCCGGGATTTGAACCCGGATTAAATCCACCCCATGGACTCGTGCTGCCGTTGCACTACTCTCCGGGCATTATCTCTCTTTAGAAAAAGATTTAATACACTTAGTACAGGCCTTTATTCTTTTGCCAGCAAACTCTTTGAAGTTTTTAGGAACTTCGTTGGGCACCAAAACAGATTGAATGTTTGGATACTTCTTTTTTTTAGGAGTAGGGTTATACCTACTCATTAGTTTTATTCTTTGGCTTGAAACAACAGTTTCTTTGCCACAAATATCGCATCTTCTAGCCATTTTTTATATTTAAATTATTATATGATGTAGATATCATGAATATGTAATTTTTACAAGAGCAAAGTATTATGCTATAGTGTTTTCTATGGAGACAGTATTTATTATTATCATTTTAATATTATCAATAGTTGTTCACGAAGTTGCTCACGGAAGTGTTGCGTATACTCTAGGAGATCCCACAGCTAAGTATGCTGGACGATTAACTCTTAATCCAATAAAACACCTAGATATGGTTGGTTCTTTTTTGGTCCCATTCTTTTTGTTAATAATGAATTCTCCTTTTTTATTGGGTTGGGCTAAGCCAGTTCCAATTAATCCCTATAATTTTACAGATCAGAAATATGGGCAGTTAAAAGTTTCTTTAGCTGGGCCAATGTCTAATTTTGCTTTAGCAATTTTATTTGGTATTGCTGGTAGATTTTTACCACTAGAGCCTGGTGTTAGAGAGGGTGTTGGTAGTGCTTTTCCGGCTATGATAGAGTCTGGTTTTTGGGGTCAGGTATTTTTCCTTTTCCTTTTTATAGTATTCATTAATACTCTTTTGGGAATATTCAATTTAATTCCAATTCCTCCACTAGATGGTTCTCATATCCTTTTTACATTTTTTCCTTCTTTAGAGTATAAGGCAAAAGTATTTTTTTCTAGACTTGGATTTATAGGAATGGCTTTATTAATATTTTTATTTATTTGGCTTTTTCCAATCATCTTTTATTTCGTCGAGGGTATTTTTAGGGTTATTGCCGGAATATAACTCTTGACTTTCAATTCTTTTTCTGTAATATACCAATATAACCTAAATATGGGTTTTAATTATTTTAAGAAATGCCAACAGTAAATCAATTATTAAAAAAGGGAAGAAAGAAAACACAGAAGCGCGGTAAAACTCCTGCGCTTGGTTTTGGTTTTAATACACTTAAGAATAGAAGTGTTGATTATAAGTCTCCTTTCAAAAGAGGTGTTTGTGTCAAGGTTTTTACTACTACTCCAAAGAAACCTAACTCAGCTTTGAGAAAAGTTGCCAGAGTAAGACTTAGTAATGGCATGGAGGTTACAGCATATATTCCTGGTGTTGGTCATAATCTTCAGGAACACTCAGTTGTTGTTATTCGTGGTGGTAGAGTAAAAGATCTTGCTGGTGTCAGATATCATATTGTACGGGGTGTTCTTGATACTGCTGGCGTTGAAAAGAGAAAGAAAAGTAGAAGTAAATACGGAGCCAAGAGGCCTAAATAAATAATATGGGTAAAATAACTAAAAGAGAAATTCAGCCTGATGTAGTGTATAACAACATTGAGGTTGCAAAATTTATTAATCATATAATGGAGCGAGGCAAAAAATCTGTTGCTCGAAAAATAGTTTACGATTGTTTTGACATTATTAGTAGTAAAAAGAAAGATCCGCTAGAAACATTTCAAGCTGCGATAGCTAATGTTTCTCCAACAATGGAAGTAAAGTCTAAGAGAGTTGGAGGTGCTACTTATCAGGTTCCAGTTCCGGTTAGTAAAGATAGAAGGTTTAGTCTTGCTACTAGATGGATTGTTGATGCTTCTAAAGCAAAGAAAGGCAAGCCAATGAAAGAAAAGCTTGCTGACGAATTATTAAATGCAGCTGCTAATACTGGAGTAGCTGTTAAAAAGAAAGAAGATGTTCACAGAATGGCTGAGGCTAATAAGGCTTTCGCTCATTTTGCTTGGTAATATATGTCTAGAGAATATCCAATAGAAAAATATAGAAATATCGGTATTATCGCTCACATTGATGCTGGCAAGACCACAGTATCTGAGCGTATACTTTTTTATACAGGAATTTCTCATAAAATAGGGGAGACACATGATGGTACTGCAATTATGGACTGGATGGAACAAGAAAGAGAAAGAGGTATCACCGTTACTTCTGCTGCTACAACTTGTTTTTGGACTCCAACAAAAAGAGCTGTACCAGGGAAAAAAGAATTTAGAATTAACTTAATTGATACTCCTGGTCATATTGATTTTACCGCAGAAGTTCAACGCTCTTTAAGAGTGTTAGATGGGGCAGTGGTTGTTTTTGATGGTGTTGCTGGAGTAGAGCCTCAATCAGAAACTGTTTGGAGACAAGCCGATAAGTTTATGGTTCCTAGAATTTGTTTTATTAATAAGCTTGATCGAACGGGGGCCGACTTTAATTTTGTTATAAATACAATATGGAATAAACTAACTCCTAATGCTGTTCTTTTACAAGTACCAGTAGGATCTGAGAGTGGTTTAAGAGGAGTCATTGATCTAATTATTATGAAGTTTGTTAAGTTTGAAGGTGATCATGGAGAGAATGTAGTTATTGAAGATATTCCATCTGATATGAAAGATGTTGCTGAAGAGTGGAGAGAAAAGATGCTCGAAAAGTTAGTTACCGAAGATGATAAGCTTTTTGAAAAATATTTAGAAAAACAAGAAATTACAAGAGAAGAATTAATTACCGTTATAAGAAAGGCAGTTCTTGATTATAAGATTGTTCCTGTTTTGTGTGGTAGTGCTTTAAAAAATATCGGTGTTCAATTATTACTTGATGCTATTTGTGAATATTTACCTTCTCCAATTGACATTCCACCAGTTGAAGGAAAAGATCCTAAGACTGGGGAGGTTATTTTAAAATCACCAGATGATAATGCTTCTTTTTCGGCGTTAGCTTTTAAAGTTGCTACTGACCCTTATGTTGGGACTCTTACTTATTTCAGAGTTTATTCTGGACAATTAACTACTGGATCTTATGTTTTAAATACTGCTACTGGAGAAAAAGAAAGAATTGCTAGAATTTTAAGAATGCACTCGGCTGAGAGAGAGGAGGTTAAAGAGGTTTTTGCTGGAGATATTGCCGCTACAGTTGGCTTAAAAAATACATTTACTGGTCACACTCTTTGTGATGAAAAAGAACCAGTAATATTAGAAGAAATTGTTTTTCCTGAGCCTGTGTTATCAATCAGAATTGAACCAAAGACTAAGGCCGATCAAGAAAAGATGAGCATGGCTTTAAAGAAATTATCTGATGAGGATCCAACATTTAGAGTAAAGAGCGATCAAGAAACTGGAGAAACATTAATTGCAGGGATGGGAGAGCTACACTTAGATATATTAGTTGATCGAATGAAGAGGGAATTTAAAGTAGATGCTCAGGTTGGTAAACCTCAAGTAGCCTATCGAGAAACAATTACTCAAATGGCTGAAGCTGAATCTAAGTATATTAAACAAAGTGGCGGACGAGGTCAATACGGTCATGTTTGGCTTAGAGTAGAACCACAAAAAGAAGGCAGTGGAATTGAATTTGTTAATGAAATTAAAGGTGGAGTTATTCCAAAAGAATATATTCCTGCTGTTGAAAAAGGAGTCAAAGAGGCTTGCTCTAAGGGTGTTTTAGCTGGTTATCCAATATCTGATATTAAGGTTACTCTATACGATGGATCCTTCCACGAGGTTGATTCTTCTGAAATTGCATTTAAAATTGCTGGATCTCTAGCCCTTCAAGATGCTTGCAAGAAAGCAAATCCAATTATTTTAGAGCCAGTAATGAATGTTGAAGTTGTTGTTCCTGAAGAGTTCTTAGGAGATACAATTGGAGATCTTTCTTCCAGAAGAGGCAAAATTGAGAAGACAGAAGATCGAATGGGAGTCAAGGTTATAAAATGCAAAGTTCCATTATCAGAAATGTTTGGTTATGTAACATCTCTAAGGTCTCTTACCGAAGGTCGTGGCAATTCAACAATGGAGTTTAGCTATTATAGTGAAGTGCCTTATAGTGTTGCTCAAGAGATAAAGGAGGGGAGGGCTTGACTTTTTTTAAAAAAATGAATAGTATAGTAATACTAATTAGAAAATAAATTTATTAAAAATTAACTTGATTAAGATTATTTCTTAATCTTAAAAATATGGCTGAAAAAGAAAAATTTGAAAGAGATAAGGTTCACGTTAATGTCGGTACTATTGGTCATGTTGACCACGGGAAGACAACTTTAACTGCGGCTATTCTAAAGGCGTTGAGTTTAAAAGGTTTTATGGCGACCGAGAAAGCAGTTGATCAAATTGATGCTGCTCCAGAAGAGAAAGCAAGAGGTATTACCATATCTATTTCTCACCTTGAATATCAAAGTGAAAATCGACATTATGCTCACATTGATTGTCCTGGGCACGCTGACTATATTAAAAATATGATTACTGGTGCTGCTCAAATGGATGGTGGTATCTTGGTAGTTTCTGCCGTTGATGGTCCTATGCCTCAAACAAGAGAGCATATATTACTTGCTCATCAAGTTGGTCTTCCTTCTCTAGTTGTTTTCATTAACAAAGTTGATATGGTGGATGATCCAGAAATGGTTGATTTGGTAGAGTCTGAAATTAGAGAGTTACTTAAAAAATATGAATATCCTGGAGATGAGGTTCCCGTTATTAGAGGTTCGGCTCTTAAAGCCATTGAAGCTTCTTCAGTTGACGACGAAGCAATTAAACCAATATTAGAATTAATTAAAGCTTTAGATGAGTATATTCCTGCTCCAGTTAGAGAAACTGATAAGCCATTTTTAATGGCAATAGAAGATGTTTTCTCAATTGCTGGAAGAGGCACTGTTGCCACTGGAAGAATTGAAAGGGGTGTTATTAATTCTAACGAAGAAGTTGAGATAATTGGTATTAAACCAACTATTAAAACAACAGTTGTAAGTGTTGAAATGTTTAATAAGATTCTAGATCGCGGTGAAGCTGGAGATAATGTTGGAATCCTTTTAAGAGGAATTAAAAAAGAAGATATTGAAAGAGGTCAAGTTGTTGCTAAGCCAGGATCTATTACTCCTCATACCGAATTTGAAGCTGAAGTCTATGCTTTGACTAAAGATGAAGGTGGAAGACATACGCCGTTTTTCTCAGGGTATAAACCTCAATTCTTTTTTAGAACAACTGACATTACAGCCGAAGTTAACTTAGAAGAAGGTAGGGAAATGGTAATGCCTGGAGATACTGTAAGTATAAAGGTTAAACTAATAGCTCCAATTGCAATTGAAGAAAAACAAAGGTTTGCCGTTAGAGAGGGTGGTAGAACTGTTGGTGCTGGATTTGTAACAAAGATAATTAAGTAATATAATGACAGTTAAAGCAAAGGTTACCAAAGAAGATACCAAAACCAGAATTCACATAAGGCTTAAGGCCTATGATCACAAGGTAATTGATAATAGTGCAAGGCAGATTGTTGAAACTGTTTTACGATATGGTAGCGAAATAGCTGGTCCCGTACCTTTGCCAACAGAAATTAGAAAATATACTGTTAATCGTTCTACTTTTATTCATAAAGATGCTAGGGAACAATTTGAAGTAAGAACACACAAACGATTGATAGATATTATTAATCCTAATCCTAAAGTAATTGATGCATTGATGAATCTTACACTTCCAGCTGGGGTTGATATTGAAATAAAAATGTAGTTTTTGGTAAAAGATTTTTTTAGCAATCCCGCTTTTTGCGGGACTGCTAATTAATTAGGAAAGATGAAATTTATTCTAGGGAAAAAAATAGAAATGACACAGGTTTTTGACGAATCAGGAGAAGTAACTCCGGTGACTTTGATTGAAGCTGGTCCTTGTAAGGTTCTTCAAAAAAAGAATAAAGAAAAAGACCTATACGAAGCGGTACAGATTGGCTATGTTGAAATTACCAAAAAGAATCAGATGAAAAAACCAAGCACTGGAAAGCACTTTAAATATATTAAAGAATTTTCAGGTGCTGATTATAACCCAGGAGATGAAATTAATTCTTCTATTTTTAGAGTAGGAGATATTGTTAATGTTTCTGGTAAATCAAAAGGTAAAGGGTTTCAGGGTGGAATGAAAAAATGGGGTTTTTCTGGAGCAGGTGGTTCACATGGTGTAAAACATACCAAAAGAAAGATTGGCTCAATTGGTGGAGCTTTTCCACAAAGAGTTTTAAAAGGTAAAAAAATGCCTGGTAGAATGGGACAAGAAAGAATTACAGTTAAAGGATTAAAGGTTATTAAAGTAGAAAACAACATAATTACCTTAAAAGGTGCTGTTCCTGGCCGAAGGGGAACTTTACTTGAAATTACTGGAAAGTAAAAATATGAAAGCAAGTATATATAATCAAGAAGGAAAAGAGATTGAAAAATCAGAAATAGAAAGTAGTATTTTTGATTTAGAATTAAACGATAGCTTGGTTCATCAAGTCGTTGTTTCTCAAATGTCTAATCGTAGACAGGGTAGTGCTCATACCAAGAGTAGGGGTGATGTTTCTGGTGGAGGAAAAAAGCCTTGGCGTCAAAAAGGTACCGGTCGCGCTAGACATGGATCAATTAGATCTCCATT
>MWBX01000040.1 GCA_002069755.1 Parcubacteria group bacterium ADurb.Bin247 | reverse complement strand
ACCAACAATGACTATCGCATTCTTATGATTAATCTGCTTATTAATTTCATCAAAAATCAATCTTTTCTTCATTTTGTTGTGTATTATATTAATTACAAATATGACACTATTTGTAATTAAATTATTACACTTGTCTTAACAGATGTCAAGTCCAACTTCTTAAATTCCAGTTTGAAGCACCATAGTTTAAAAAAACAAAAAACCATTGTTTTTAGGATATAATGTAATTAATAAGAAAACATAAAATCTAAAACAATGGCTTACCATCATTTTACCACAGAAAATAGATTCAAAATACAGTCTTGGATAGAAATTGGATTGCCTAAAGCAGAAATGGCTCGACGATTAGAAAAAGACTACTCGGCTGTATTTGAATAAATAAGGAACTAAAAGAATCCTTAATCAGAGGATTGAAAAAGAAAAAGTCCCCTGATCAGATAATTCTTTCACCTACTCTGAAGAAAGAAATCTAGTTTCATTTTTGAGACAGAGGAGAAGTATTGAAAGATAAAACGGTTAAATCTTTTTCTTCTCTTTCTAAAAAGAAAAGAAAAGCCAGTGTCACAAAAGGAAATTAACAAGACGGTGAGAGAGATGAATAATCGTCCCAGAAAGAGGTTGAGCTACCTCACTCCCTATCAAGTTTTTGTTAAAGAAATGAATCCTAAAACTATCGTGCCTTCAAACTAGAATGTAGGATGGTAATGTGCACACACATATTGCACTTTTGCGACGGTCTAGAGGCATATGTCAAAAATAAAACAAAACATTTTTCTAAAAGAAAAAGATCACTATAACCTTTTGGTACTTACTTTGAGAATAGTAAGCTTCGTGAAAACACGAATCGTGATCTTTATTTACCTCAACTGTTTAGTTTTTAATTTTTCTTTTTTCTAATTTTCCTTTCACCGAGCTGAAGACGGATAAAACAGAAAAGAATAATGAACATTATAAGCAATGAGATGCCTATAATAAGCCAATTATTCAAGACATAACCCGCAATTAGCCCTGTAATTCCTACAACTAACCCTCCTCCAGCGGGAGGCAAAATAGATGGACAATACATTTTTTCACCTCCTTCCTTTACCAATTTTGATTTATCTTAGCAAAGCTGAGATAGTATGCATAAAGCATTACCACTGCCTGGAACCAGCCATATAATATCTCTGGAATTAGAGATAATCTAACTACAAGATCACCTCCTTTTAAATTCTTAACATACTTCAATCTATAAAGTCCATCAAGATATCCTAAAGAAATGACACCTATCAACCAAGGACTTATTTCCCAGGGTATATTTTTACTTAACATTATGAATATTAAAATTAAAAGATAGGTTTGAATCACAGTCAGGAAAACAAACAAAAAGTGATTTAGAATATCTCCTCGAGTAGCTTTGTTCCAACCATGTTCACATAGGCTGTCTACACCACCTCGCAACCAGCGAAGACGCTGTTTCCATAGGGCTTTAAGAGACAAAGGAACATCGGTCCAAGCTCGCATATCAAGATTAACAGTAACTTTCCATCCTTTCTCTTTATAACGAATGGTAAGTTCGTAATCTTCAACAAGATTTCCCTCATCATAAAAACCAACTTGTTGAAGCGCCGTCCAACGATGGAGGGCTGCCATTCCGTGAACAACCTTAATCCTATCAAGAGTTTCCACCCGCTGAGAATCAAACATTGCATATTCTAATTTTTGAAGTGTATATAATAACCACTTCCAAGGATTATAACCCTGATATTCTAACGTCCCTGCTATTGAACAGACTGCTGCTAATTGAGGATTTGAAGATAATGTTTTCCATCCTTCTTTAACTGCTTCAGAATTTATTCTTGTATCCGCATCCATTAATAATACTGCATCAATCTCTTTACCAACTAAAGTTCTAAGAGCTTGATTAATCGCTCCTGCCTTTCGGTGCATATTATTAACGGTTTCCATCAAATTAACAGTAGGATAACTTTCTTGCATCTTTTTAACTAATAGTACTGTTTGATCTGTGCAGTTATCTGCTACTACAATAATGTTAACTGGTAGAGTTTGTTTTAGAAGATCATAAATTGTTTTTTCAATAACACTCTCTTCGTTGTGAGCTGGAACTATAACAACAATGTTCGGCTTCATTTTCATTCTCTCTTCCATTTTCATCACCTCCTTTTTTTTAATTTTTAAAGAACTATCATTTTCACCTGAATTGGAATTTAGAATTATCTCTAATCTTCCAACCATTATCGATATATCATATTTAATTTTATTTGCCAAGCAAGCGAGAATCATCAAGTACTTAAATTACTAACCAACTAAAACTGCCATGTGTGTGTATAAAAAACAATATAGAAATAATTTATTGTTTTATCTTCTTATTAGTAACTAACCTTTTGCTTCTTACTTTTCTTATAAAAAAACCTAGTTAAAAAACTAGGGGAGGTTATTCTACTTTGCCCTCAAATTTTGCAACAACTTTGTTGTTGCTATAGGCGTAGATTCTCATATCTCTGCCTCTTTCTTTTTTGTGCGACACAATTACATCTTCATATTCTCCATAATCAATAGTTACTGGAGTAGACCATTCCTGTTCGCCTTCATCACTATAGGTCATGAAATAGTCTATTTTAATTGGTAAATCCCCAGAATTGTAGAGACGAGCATGTGTCCCTTCCATCGGCCATTTCTTCATCACAAAAACTTCCACAATCTCTACTGATCCACCCCTAAAGTCAATCCTTCCTTTGTAAACAACATCACCTTCAATCTTAGTGATGTCACTTTTTTTAATAGTTACTTGATAAAATTTGGCAGGTATATCATTACCAAAATTAAATCTCGCCTTGCCTTTTCTAGATGCAATTTGTTCCCTAGTAAGAAATACTTTGGATTCTGTTCCGCCGTCACCTATAAAGACAAGCAAATCATCTGGTGGGCCGTTTATGGTAAGTTCCAGTACAATGTAATTATGCAAATCGAGCGTTAATACCTCGTGTTCAACAGTGTATAAACTGTTAGGTACCGCTGTACTACGTTCTGTAATTAGAACGCAAACTATTGCCATTAAGGTGGCAAGCACAATTTCCTCCATTTTTTCCTCCGAGACAGCCGAACTCTCAAAGAACCATGACTATCCTTTGATAGATATATAGCAATAAGAAAACATTGTCAACAGAAATAATTTATTGATTGTATTAATTTTTGAAGAGCTACTTTTATCTATCCCTGTTGTCTCGCAAGCTTTTCAACTTATATTATCTTCTACAAACTGTCTAAATAAAACTACCCTATTCTTATCTTTTTCATTTAAGATTAATGGTTCTATGTCTTTTGCTAAAAGATTAAAATCAATTTCTTTTGACTTATCTAAAAGATACCTTCTAAGCTCTTTATTATTTTTAATGCCAAGTTCCTTATTTAAAAAATCAAAATTAGGCGTTGCTCCAATCCCATAAAGAAAAACAATATCAAAAAAGTCCCTTCCCATAATTCTTTTACGATTAAATGCAGTATAAATTTTTTGAGATAATAAAATATCTTTCGGTGTTGTGTATATTTTAGTAAAAACTTCAAACTTATTTAAAATTACTTCATCAGGAACATAATCAAACATTTTAGGTGCAACATCTACTTGAATGAGAATTTTTTGGTTTAAAAGTGGAGAAATATTCAAATCGAAAAGGAGCTCAGGAATACGAATTTTAATTCTAAGATTATTTTTTGTTTTAACTTCAATTTCAACCTTAAGCCCTTCTCTTTCTAAATTTTCTTTAATAATTTTTCCTAGATTAGTAAATTCATCTAAATCAATCCCGAAACTATCAAAATCTAAATCCTCAGAAAAACGAGTATTGTTATATAATATTCTTAAAGCTGTCCCTCCTAAAAAAGATAATTTGTTGGCATACTTACTTTCAAAAATTATATATAAAATTTTACATTGCAAGTACTCCTTTAAGATACTTTCTTTGTGACTTCTTAAAGAA
>MWBX01000039.1 GCA_002069755.1 Parcubacteria group bacterium ADurb.Bin247 | reverse complement strand
CGACTTGCAAAATCCTTTTATATCTTCGTATTTCCCATCGCGCTTTCGCCATTCGTGATAAGTATCGGTAATTTTAGCAATATCTTCTTCGGTAAATTCGCGATGGGTGCGGTCGGCCATAAAGCCGACTTCTGATGCATCAATAAATAAAATTTCGCCAGTGCGTTTACGATCACCATTGCCGGCGCGTTTGCGAGAAATAAACCAAATGCATGCCGGAATGCCGGTATTATAGAAAAGCTGTTTTGGAAGGGCGATAATACAATCTACTAAATCATTTTCAACCAATGATTTTCTAATTTCTCCTTCATTATTTGTTTGGCTTGAAAGAGAACCGTTGGCTAGGACGCATGCCATCACGCCCTTGGGCGAGAGGTGGTAAATCATATGCTGAAGCCATGCATAGTTAGCATTACTTGCCGGTGGAGTTCCGTATTGCCAGCGTGGATCATTTTGCAAAAGTTGTCCTGACCAATCGCTATCGTTGAAAGGCGGATTAGCGAGCACAAAATCTGCTTTTAAATCTTTGTGTAAATCATTCAAAAAAGATCCCTCGGTATTCCATTTTACCTGGCTTCCATCAATTCCACGAATTGCCAAGTTCATCCGGCACAAGCGATAGGTGGTTTGGTTGCTTTCTTGTCCGTAAATAGAAATATCATTAATGTTTCCTTTGTGGCTTTCTACAAATTTTTCACTCATAATAAACATTCCGCCACTTCCGCAAGCAGGATCAAAAACTCTGCCTTTGTATGGCTCAATCATTTCAACCATTATGCGAACAATTGATTTTGGAGTGTAAAATTGTCCGCCCTTTTTGCCTTCGGCATTGGCAAATTCACCCAAGAAATATTCATACACTCTGCCGAGCAAGTCTTTTGATTTTGTCGCCTCGTTTCCGAGCGCGATATTTCCGATTAAATCAATTAGTCCACCAAGCGCGGCTTTGTCCAAATTAGGGCGAGCATAAACTTTCGGCAAAATTCCTTTAAGTGTTGGATTTTCTTTTTCAATCGCTTCCATAGCGTCATCAATATCTTTACCAATAGACGGCAGTTTTGCTCGCGAGTGAAGATAAGACCAGCGCGCTATTTGAGGAACGAAAAAAACATTTTCGGCGCGATATTCGTCCGGATCTTCCGGATTAGCACCAGAAAAATCGCCCTTACCATCTTTTATTTTAGAGTAAAGTTCTTCAAAAGAATCCGAGATGTATTTCAAAAAGATAAGCCCAAGCACAATGTGCTTATATTCGGCGGCATCCATATTTTTGCGTAGTTTGTCCGCCGCCTTAAAAAGAGTTTTCTCAAATTGTTCTGTTTTTTGTGAATTATTTTTTGTCATATCTCTACTTTATTAAATCATCAACGCCAACCTTAAGCGCCTTGGCGATCTTTTTTAATGTTTCAATCGTGGGGTTGTTTTGTTTTCCAGCTTCAATATTAATAATCGTATTATTAGACACATCAGCAAGACGGGCCAACTTCTCTTGAGATAAGCCCGTTTTCTCTCTTAACCGTTTTACGGTTTTTGCTATGTTGTTTTTACTTGGCTCTGACATAATTTATTAGTAATATTATATTGCAGTATCTTCATATATGAAAAATTCTATTTCCAACAATTTAATATTACCAAAATATTTGATATTAGTAAAGAAAAAAGGGAGTTTCTTAGCGTTGTTCACGAATGAGTTGGGTGGGTCAAAAGCAACATCTTCTTTGGCGGCGCATTTCGCAAAGTGAAATACGAAAAATTGCGGCGGCAAAAAAAGAAGCGACAAAAACAAAAGCGGGCAAAAATTCCTTTCCTCCAATAGCGGTGGGGGTGGGATTCGAACCCACGGTGCCATTACTGACACAACAGTTTTCAAGACTGCCACCTTCAACCGCTCAGTCACCCCACCTTGTGGCGGAGGAGGTGGGAGTTGAACCCACAAACCGCTTTTTACACGGTTACAGTTTAGCAAACTGCTGGCTTACCATTCGCCGCACCCCTCCTTACTTTTTGCATAGTATACTAAATTTAATATATTTTCAACCTAAGTTATCTCAATCTCTTCATTTTATCTTTTTTAATTTTGATTAATGTAGATGGTTTATTGGATTTGATTTTTCCACTAAGATAGAAATTAGCTTCGTCGTTTGCATTTGGAGCAGCTATATTGGTCCAGATAACTTTATTATCTTCCTTATCTTTTGTTTTTCAAATTCAAAAAATATTCTTTTCTTTCAATTCTTTTTTAATAATTTCTTTCCATTCTGGATTAATATCAGAAACTCTTGCTATTTTATTATTATCTATACAAAGAGGATCTACTATTTGTGATTTGCAAAATATATGAGAATTATAGCTCTTCGGGTTATTCTTAAAGAATTATCAAGTCTGTCAGCACATAGATCAGGAATTTTTTCTTTTTAACATTTGAAGGGCATCAGAATTTATTAAATCTAAAACAATATCGTCTGTTATTTCAAATTTTCCATATAGTCAGTCGGTGTATTCTATGTGGACTTGGCGAGAATCGAACTCGCATTTCCGCAATGCGAATGCGGTATAATACCATTATATTACAAGCCCTTTATGTTATCCAATATTTCTTTTTAGTCATCTCATCGCTCTTGGTTTCTATTTTCAAAATATCTTTTTTAGCTTTTTTATCCATTTCTAAAAGATCTTTGTCTGATAATTTTGAAAGCTCTTTTATTTGTTTTTTTAAATATCTTGTATTATTTCGTTTGGGGTCTTGAAGTATTTGACCTAATAGGATGTTTAAGATCCAACCAACTTTTGGCCCAGGCTCTATTTTTAGTATATCAATAACATCTTGACCTTTTATCTTTAGTTTTTTAACAGATATTGGGTCTTTGGATGTTTTTTCAATAATATATTTTAGATGTCTGAGCTTGTATGGTTCGGCTTTTGGAACCCCCGACCCTATCCGATCACACATTCTTAAATTCAATAAATCGTCCATGTTTTCTATTCCAACTTGACGAACAAGCCTCCTTATTGAGCTTTCCGAAACTTCGCCGACATTATAGTAGAATAGGTGATACCTTACTAACAAAGTGATTTTATCAATATCTTTTTTAGAAAATTTTAATCGTTCTAAAATATTTTTAGTCATTTTAGCCCCTACTATTTCGTGGTTGTAAAATGTTGCATCAGGCCCTTCGCCTCTCTTACATTTTGGTTTAGCAACATCGTGAAGTAGAGCCGCCATTCTTACATGAAAGTTAAAGTTCTTTTTTGCCGCATATTTTAGCGCTAAGAGATTATGTTCGTAGCAGTCGTAGATGTGGTGTTTGTTTTGGCTAACACCGCAGCCAGCGACAATCTCTGGTAATATGTGTTTTAATATGCCGGTTGAGTTTAAAAGATTGATCCCTTCATAGGCATTTTTGCTCATTATCATTTTAATAAACTCATCTCGTATTCTTTCGCTAGATATGTCTAAAATCCAAGCGCCATTCTTTTTTATAGATTTGAGTGTTTCTTTCTCTATTTCAAAGCCAAGAGTTCCAGCAAAGCGAATTGCTCTAAATATTCTTAGGGCATCTTCTTCAAATCTTTGAGTTGGGTCTCCAACCGCTCTAATTATTTTTTTGTCTAAATCTTTTTTACCGTCAAAAGGGTCAATAAATATATTTTTCCCCTTTTCTATTTTTACTGCAATAGCATTAACGGTAAAATCTCTTCGAGAAAGGTCTTCTTCTATTGTTTTAGCCCATTTTACGTTTTCGGGACGTCTTTTGTCGCGATAAACTCCTTCTGTTCTGTAGGTAGTGATTTCTACAACATCGCTATAGGTCCTTTCTTTTTTAGAAAGTAACACACCAACAGTTCCAAAGTTATTTTCGTAGAAAGAATCAAAGCCGTTTTTTTTAAAAATTTGTTGTATTTTTTCGGGAGTAGCATTGGTTGCTAAATCCCAATCTTCGGGAGTCTTTTTCATTAAAGAATCCCGAACACAACCGCCAACAATATATGCCTCAAATCCAGAATCATTAATTATTTTAATAACATTTACTATTTCTTTTGGTATATTCATATTGCTACTGTATAACAAAAGCTTGCTATTTTCAATAATGTGTATTAGAATTCAATATTAATTGCTCCCTTAGTGAAACGGATATCACGTCAGGCTTCGGACCTGAAGTTGGGGGTTCGAATCCTCTGGGGAGCACATAAAAAATATATGAAAAAATATGTCTTATTGTTTAGTGTAGCTATTTTATTCTCTTTTGTTTTAATTCAATTGAGTACAAAATCTAGCGAGGTTCTTTCAAGTAGTATTACTAATCTTTTTGAATTTGAAACTATTCAATTAAAACGTGATAAGATAAAATTAGATCGTCCCGAAGTTGCTACTGGCACAGAGCGAGTATTGGATTTAGATAATCATCGTCCCGAAGTTGCTACTGGCACAGAACAAGTATTGGATTTAAATAATCATCGTCCCGAAGTTGCTACTGGCACAGAGCAAGTATTGGATTTAAATAATCATCGTCCTGAAGTTGCTACTGGCACAGAGCAAGTATCAAATTTAGCTTTTCCTATTGCTGATAGTGTTCAGACAAAGATAAAACAAAAAACTCAAGAATTAGCAGAGGCAAACAAAGAAGCTCTTGAAAAGGCTAAAGAGCAGAAAGAATCAATTGAATTTGTGAGCCCTAAGGAAAAGGTTGTCGAAGTCGATCGTGGAATTGATCAAACAATTAACGCTATTAATAAGCAGAAAGAATCAATTGATTTGGTAGCAACCGATAATCAAGGGGAAAAAGAGATTATTAATGAAATAAATGAAAAAAATGAAGAGATAACGGATATTTTAGCAAAACAACAGAAGAATATTATTTCTGTAAAAGATAATGGAAATGTATCAAATATTGAGAAAGTAGAAGAAATTAATAACGAAATAATGAATATTATTTCAGATCAAGGATCAATTATTAAATCTATAATCGGTTTTGAAAAAGAACACGAAGTCATTAATCAAATTACTTCATTAGCTACGGAACTAAACCAAGAAGATCTTTCAGGTAAAGATATCATAGAAAAATATGTTGATCTTTATGATAATTATGAGCAAGTAGTTTCTGATTTTTACGAATCTCCAGAAATGCAAGAATCTTTAGTTCAAGCACGAGAAATAGTTCAAGAAACAATTAGAGAAATGTCGGTTTCTCGAGAAGAAGTTGAATTAATAGAAGAAATTAAAAATCCGAAAGAAGAAGGACCAGTTTTAAAAGATATATTCAGCGTTAATGATTTAGTTGTTCAAGAGAAGATTTACCGTGAAGATGGTAGCGAAGATATTGCCAAATTGGCTATTAGTGGTTTCGGGCCAATTAATAGTTTAATATTTTTGTTTTTATATAGTGATCCGATTATGGTTTATACAGAAACCGATAGTAATGGTATGTGGAATTACATTTTAGAGGCCGAGCTAGAAGATGGTAATCATGAAATCTATGTTGCTTCGGTAGATAGGGCTGGTAATATTATTGCTCGAAGCAATGCAATTCCTTTTGTGAAGGAGGCCGCTGCGGTTCAGCTTGATTTTATGCCAATATCTTTAGTTGGAGCTCAGTCTGTTGATTTTTTTGATCGGAAAAATATTACTGCGATCTCTCTTATATTTTTGTTTATCTTAATTGTTACTATCATTTTGACTGGTATATCGGTTAGCAAAAAACAATATTTCCAAGAATGATTAAATATCTCATATTAAGTTTTAGAAGGGGCATTGTCAAGATAAAAGAAAACCCTCAACTTGCATATACTTTATTTACGGCAGTTGTTATATTTTTTGCTTTTCTTTTCACATCTAACAATTTTCTTATTATCGCCAAAGATGCTCAAGAAAGATTAATTAATGCTCGGGCAGGATCAATACACGATGTTTTTAGTGAATTCGCTTTTGATTATATAGATAACCCCGAATTTTTATCTTCTAAAATTAAAGAGATTAGCGAGAAAAACAAAACAATATCTGAATTTAAAGTAGTTGTTTTTGATAACAATCAAAGAGTTGTTATTGCGTCTTTAAAGGAAGATGAAGTCAATTCTATTGATGATAATCCTGAAGTTAATTTTTTATACAATTTAGCTTGGGCCCAAAAAAACCAGCCATTTACTAAAGAAATTCAAGAAAATGGAGAGCGTTTTTTTGAAACAGTTCAGGCAATATCTGATGATGAAGGCACTGTTGTTGGTGCAGTCTATACCAAACAAACATTATCTCAAGCCGACAAGCAATTATCGGAAAATATGTTTTCCGGGATTATTACATTAATTATTGTTTTATTATTAATAATGTTTTTGTTCTTTAGAAACGCCAAGACAATTGATTATATGGTTTTGTATCGTCGAATGGAAGAAGTTAGTAAGATCAAAGATGATTTTTTATCCATAGCAACTCACGAGTTAAGAACTCCATTAACAGTAATTCGAGGCTATGCCGATTTATTAAAATCTTCTAAGAATATTAAACCAGAGGACAAAAAAGTAATTGATATAATAGACTTGCAGTCTAAGAGGTTATCTCTTTTAATAGATGATATTTTATGCGTTCCAAAGTTAGAACAAGGTAAAATGGATTTTGTTTTTGAAAAGTTTGACCCAAAGGATGAGATTAAGGATACAATTGATTCTTTTGAATATACTGCCAACGAAAAAGGTTTGAAATTAATTAACGATATTCAAGAAACAGGAATAATTAATGTTGATAAATCCAAGTTTAAGCAAGTTTTAATTAACATTATAGGGAATGCAGTTAAGTATACTAAAGAGGGAGAAGTTAAAGTCTCTACGAGTATTGAAGATAATGTTTTGAAAATCAGAGTAAGCGATACTGGTATTGGTATGAGTGCCGAAGAACAGAGAGGGTTGTTTCAAAAGTTTTATCGTGTAAAATCTAGGGAAACAGAAGATATTGTAGGAACCGGTTTGGGGTTATGGATTACTGCCAAATTTGTTAAAGAGATGAAGGGGGAAATATCGGTTGAATCAATAAAAGGAGTAGGAACTCATTTTATTATATCTTTTCCAGTTGTTATTGAAAAATTTTCAGAATAATGTATATTAGAAAAAGAAGATGAAAAGAATATCTTTGAAAGTTTGGACTTTGTTATCTGCGTTGTTTTTTGCTATCCCATTTTTTATTTTAGCGAGTAGCACGGAGCCTCTTGTGCCTTGCAGTGGGTTAGAATGTGGTCCTTGCCACATATTTGAAATGTTTGGGAGGGTCTTTGACTTCGTTGTTTTAAATATTGTTCCGCCCTTCGCTTTGATAATGTTTATTATCTCAGGAATAATGTTTTTTACAGCAATAGGTGATTCGTCAAAACTAGAAAAGTCAAAAAGCATTATGATTTCTACAGTTATTGGAATAGTTCTAATTTCTTTAGCTTGGCTTATAACTGTTCAAATATATTCTATCTTTGGGGCTGACGAAAGCTATACAAAAGATTGGTGGGAGATTTGTGAGGGGTCTTAGTTGGAAACACCATGATAATGCCCCGTTAGCTCAGCTGGTAGAGCAGGCGGCTCTTAACCGTAAGGTCGGGGGTTCAAATCCCTCACGGGGCACAAAATTAAAAAAATAAAAATATGTTAACAACAGAAGAAAAACAAAAATTAATAAAAAATTATAAATTGCATGATCAAGATACAGGTTCTCCTGAGGTTCAGATTGCAATATTAAGTGAAGAGATTAATAGATTGCTTCTTCATTTAAAAAAGAATGCTAAAGATCTTCATTCAAGAAGAGGTCTTTTGAAAATGGTGGTTAGAAGGAAGAAATTACTTAAATTGTTAAAAAAAGAAGACGAAAAGAGATACGAAAGTGTTATCAAAAAAGTAGGTCTTAAAAAGAAATAAATGATAACCAAACATTTTGGGCAGAGGGTTGGAGTTTTTATAGATGTACAAAATCTCTATCACTCGGCTAAAAATCTTCACAATTCCAAGGTTAACTTTGGTAAAATACTAGATTTAGCAGTGTCCAATCGTAATCTTGTTAGAGCTTTTGCTTATGTTGTAAGAACCAAGACTGGTGAAGAAAAGTTTTTCTTTGATGCTTTAACAAAAATTGGTATAGAAACAAGAGTAAAAGATTTACAAGAGTTTTATGGTGGAGTTAAAAAAGGAGATTGGGATGTTGGATTAGCGATAGATGCTATTAGAACATCTAACAATCTTGATGCGGTAGTTATTGTTTCGGGTGATGGTGATTTTGTTCCCTTGGTGGAGTATCTTAAAAATCAAGGCAAAAGAGTTGAAATAATTGCTTTTGGCAAATCGTCTTCTCACTCTTTGATTGAAGTAGCCGATGAGTTCACGGATTTAGGCAAGAATTATAAAAAATTTCTACTTAAAAAATGAAAGAGTATAAGATATTAATTGGTAATAAAGAAACTACTTTTCGTCTCGATAATTTTGCAGAGCAGGCCAATGGTAGTTTTTTTGTTTGTTTGGGCGATACAGTTGTTTTATCTATCGTTACAATGTCTAAAAATAGGAGAGAAGAAATAGACTTCTTTCCTTTAGTAGTAGATTATGAAGAAAAGTTTTATGCGGCTGGAAAGATTGGCGGTTCTAAATATACTCGTAGAGAAGCCAAGCCAACTAATTCAGCAATAACTAATTCTCGTTTAATAGATCGAGCAATAAGACCAGCTTTTCCTAATGAATTAGAGGGAGTTGATGTCCAGGTCGTGAGTAGTTGTTTGTCTTGGGATAAAGAGAGCGACACCGCTATTATGGCTCTTTTAGCTACATCAATTTCTTTAATGATTTCTGATATTCCCTTTAATGGTCCTATTGGCGCAGTGAGAATTATTAAAAAAGATGGTCAATTTGTTATCAATCCAAGTTGTAGTGAAAGAAATTTAGCCGAAATGGATGTTGTTTATAGCGGATTAAAAGACAAGTCGGGCAATATTTTAATTAATATGATTGAGGGTGAATTTAAAGAGACTAGCAATAATGATGTCGCTGAGTCTTTTCGTATTGCTCAAGGGGTAATTAAAGAATTGTGTGATTTTCAAGAAGGTATTGTTAAAGAAATTGGTAAAGAAAAAGTTGTTTTTGAAACAGAAGAAATTTCAGAAGATTTTAAAACGGAAATTGAATCAGCTATTACATTAGTGGATGATTTAGATGAAGTGAAAAACAATCTTATCAATTTTTGTAATGAAAAATATCCTGAAGATTCATCTAAGAAGAAGCAAGCTCTTGATATATTAGAAGAGAAGATTTCTCGAAAGATAAAAGACGATGTTCTTTTACATCAAAAAAGAATAGATGGCAGAGGAATTAATGATTTAAGAGAGTTAAAAGCTGAAGTTGGTCTCTTGCCAAGAACGCATGGGTCAGCTGTTTTTAGTAGGGGTGCGACTCGTGCTTTTTCGATTTTAACACTTGGAGCTCCAGGAGATATTTTAATATCTGAAGAAATGGGTATTGAGACAGAAAAGAAATTCATTCATCATTATAATTTTCCCCCTTACTCTGTGGGAGAAGTTAGACCACTAAGAGGTCCCAGTAGAAGAGATATTGGTCATGGTGCTCTGGCTGAGAAAGCTCTTGTTCCAGTGATTCCCAAATCTTTTCCCTATACTATTAGAGTTGTTTCTGAAATATTATCTTCTAATGGTTCAACTTCTATGGCTTCGGTATGTGGAATCTCTTTAGCTTTAATGGATGCCGGTGTTCCAATTACTAAGCCAGTGGCTGGGATTTCTATTGGAATTATTCAAGATAAAGATAATTACCAATTGCTTACAGATATTCAGGGATTAGAAGATCATTATGGAGGAATGGATCTTAAAATTGCTGGCACTATTGATGGAATTACTGCAATACAGATGGATGTCAAGATTTTAGGAATAAACGAAGAAATGTTTATTCAATCTTTAGCTAGGGCATACGATGCAAGAGTGAAAATTCTTGACAAAATGAAATTAGTAATAGATGGTCCAAGAAAAGAATTATCTAAATATGCTCCCCGGGTCATTGCATTTCAAATTAATCCTGATAAAATAGGAGAAGTGATTGGTCCGGGAGGAAAAACCATCAACCAAATTACTGATGATACTGGAGCCAAGATTGATGTTGATGATTCGGGAAGTGTTTTCGTAACAGCAGAAGATGAAGAGGCAGCAATTAAAGCAGTAAATTGGATTAAGAACATTGTGAGGGAAGTTGAGGTAGGAGAGATATTTCAAGGAGAGGTTAAGAGAATTCTTGATTTTGGTGCATTTGTTGAAATACTGCCTGGACAAGAAGGATTAGTACATATTTCCAAGATATCAAATAATAGAGTAGAAAAAGTGGGAGATGTTTTAAAGTTAGGCGATATCGTTTCAGTGAAGGTAATAGGTATTGATGATCAAGGAAGAATCAATTTATCTATTAAAGACGTATAAAATGTCACAACAAAATATTCAAAAAGAACAATCATTATCTTCTAGTGAACCTGAGGTGAGAACAATGCAAGGAGATATTGCTGCCATTAAAAAGGGTCAAAAGCTTAATGTTTTTGTTAATAGGTTTATTGAAAAATCTAGTCAAAAAGTAGAAGAAGGTTTTTTGCCAAAAGAGGGGGTTTCTGTTGAAAAGAAACCAGAAAAATCAGAAGAAGAAATTAAACTCGCAGAAAAACAAACTAAAGAAATTAGGATGATGAATGAAAGGCGAGTTGAAGAAGACAAGAAGAAAGCAATTGAAGAAGCAGAACTAAAAAAACAACAAGCTGAAGAAGACAAGAAGAAAAAAGAAGAGCTTGTAAAAAAACAAGCTGAAGAGGAGAAGAAAAAAGAGGAAGAACAAAAAAAGAAAGCAATTGAAGAAGCAGAACTAAAAAAACAACAAGTTGAAGAGAAGAAGAAACCAGAAAAATCAGAAGAAGAAATTAAACTTGAGAAAAAACGAATTGAAGAGCAAAGGT
>MWBX01000038.1 GCA_002069755.1 Parcubacteria group bacterium ADurb.Bin247 | reverse complement strand
GGTGGTGTTACTTTCGGACCCAAGAATATTAAGGATTACAAGAAAGTAATTCCAAAAGAGATGAAGAGAAAGGCTTTGTTTATGGCACTAAGTGCTAAAGCTAAAGATGGGGAATTATTTGTCATTGACTCTTTAAAGGCAGAGGATCACAAAACAAAAACAGTTAAGAAAATAATAGACTCTTTTAATTTTTCAGGTAGCGTCTTGATCGTCTTGCCATCTTACGATAAGAATATCGTTTTAGGTTCTCAGAACTTAGTTAAAGTAGAAACAATACCTGCCCAAAATATTACTGCATTAGAAATTTTATCGTTTAAAAATATTGTTCTTACTAAAGAGGCAATATCTGTAATTAAAGAAACTTTTGTAAAATAAAACTATGGCCATTTTTAAGAAAACTGAAGAAAAGAAAAAAAGTGTTAATATGATAGCATGGCAAGTTTTAGATAGACCATACATTAGTGAAAAAGCTACTGACCTAGAAAAAGGAAACAAATATATTTTTGTAGCTTTTAAGGATTCTAATAAGAATCAAGTTAAACAGGCGGTAGAGGAGTTATATGGAGTAGATGTCTTATCGGTGAATATGTTAAATGTTAATAGAAAGAAGAAAAAGTTAGGTCGATTTAGAGGATGGAAGAAGGGATTTAAGAAAGCAATAGTTGAAATCAAAGAAGGTCAAAAGATAGATATTACTTCAAAGTAAGTCTAGGATTGACTTAAGGCGATTTTTATGTTTAAATAGCCAGGCACAAGATGACAAAACAAACGCTTACAAAAGAAAAACCAGAAAAGAAGCTAACTGTTAATTTGAAAAGAAGAGCAGGTAGAGGTAGTTCTGGTAGAATCACTGTCCGACATAAGGGGGGTGGTGTAAAAAAGCTTTACCGTCTTGTTGATTTTAAGCAACTTAAAAAAGATATTCCGGCTACAATAATTCATTTTGCTTATGATCCTTACCGAACCGCATATATTGCACTTATACAATATGAAGATGGTGAAAAAAGTTATATCCTAGCTCCTCAAGATCTTAAAGAAGGGGATAAGATTGTGGTTTCTGATAAAGGAGAATTAAATCCAGGTAACCGAATGAAGATTAAAAATATTCCAGTTGGAACGATGGTTTATAACATTGAGTTTATGCCTGGCAAGGGTGGTCAGTTTATTAGATCTGCTGGATCGGGAGCAAAAGTTGTTGCTCATGAAGACAAGTATGCAACAATTGAAATGCCATCGAAAGAAGTTCGTAAGATTCATGGGGAGTGTTTTGCTTCGATTGGAATAATTTCTAATTCTGAACATAAATACAAAAGAATTAAAAATGCTGGAGCTAAGAGAAGAAAAGGCATCAGGCCAACAGTTAGAGGTTCGGCTATGAATCCGGTTGATCATCCTCATGGAGGTGGTGAAGGTAGAGCTCCAATCGGTCTAAAAGCACCTAAGACTTTGTGGGGTAAAAAGGCGCTTGGAGTAAAAACCCGAAAAAGAAAAACAGCTAATTTTTTAATTGTTGAAAAAAGAACAAAGAAGAAAAGATAAAAATATGTCAAGAAGTTTAAAAAAAGGACCATATATTGATGAAAAGTTGATGAAAAAGGTTAAGGCTTCTAAGCCTGACGGAGCCCCTATTAAGACATGGGCACGTAGAGCAACCATTACACCTGAGATGATTGGATATACTTTCGAAGTTCATAACGGCAAAGATCATATTAAGGTGTTGGTAGGTGAAGATATGGTTGGTCATAAATTGGGAGAGTTTTCTCCAACAACAAAGTTTGTGAGGCATGGAGGAAGGATGCAAAAAGAAATGGAAAAAGCTAAGAAATAAAAATGGATATTAAAGTAAAATTAAGATATTTAAAGATTGCTCCAAGAAAAGTTCGCTTAGCTGCGGATGTTGTTAGGGGAGAGAGTGTTGTTAGGGCTAAATCACTTTTAACATTTATGGTTAAGAAACCATCAGAGCCTTTATTAAAATTATTAAATTCTGGTATTGCGGCCGCTAAGAACGAATATGGAATTGAAGAATCAAAGTTATACATATCAGAGATAAAAGTTGATGAAGCACCAAAAATTAAAAGATGGATGCCTAGAGCTAGAGGATCGGCTGCACCAATACAAAAGAAAAGTAGTCATATCACTTTAGTTTTAAGTGGTGGTGAGCCAGTTAAAAAGAAAAAATCAAAGGTAGCAAAGGTGACCAAAGTTACAGAAGTAAAAGAGGGTGTTGTCAAAAAAAGTAATTGGAAAGATAAAGATGACTCCATTAAATCACATACTGATAAAAGTTTAGGTAAAAAAATATTCAGAAGAAAATCAATATAAAATAATGTCGCATAAAGTTCATCCAAAAAGCTATAGAATAAGAAGAATTGAGGATTGGGGTTCTCGAGGATTCTATCAGAAAAACCTTGTTCAGTATCTTAAGGAAGATTTTGAAATTAGAAAATTTTTAACCAGTAATCTTAATAATATGGGTTTAGAGAAGATTGATATTGAGAGATTTCCTCGTAAAACCAGTATTATCATATTTAGTGCTAGACCAGGTTTAATTATTGGACGAGGTGGAGAGGGTGTTGAGAATATTAAAAAAGGACTTATCCAATTATTAGAAAAAAAGTTTGGTAAAAAGATTAATAAAGGAGAATTAAATATAGAAATAAGAGAAGTTAAAAATCCTTGGATGTCGGCTACGCTATCGGCTGAGTGGGCAATTCAACAAATAGAAAGAAGGGTTCGTCATAAAAAAGTTTTGAAGCAAGTAATAGAGAAGATAATGGCTAATCAAGATGCCAAAGGAGCAAGAATAGAACTTTCTGGTCGTCTAGATGGAGTTGAGATCGCAAGAAGAGAATGGGCACAAAAAGGTAATATGCCAAGAAATACAATTAGAGCTGATATAGATTATTATAGTAATTTTGCTAGATGTTCTTATGGAGCTATAGGAGTAAAGGTCTGGATATATAAAGGAGAAAAATTTGAATAAAAA
The DNA here is from genome assembly GCA_002069755.1 of Parcubacteria group bacterium ADurb.Bin247. Classification (GTDB taxonomy): domain Bacteria; phylum Patescibacteriota; class Minisyncoccia; order Minisyncoccales; family CSSED10-335; genus MWBX01. The sequence continues at coordinate 6,462 of MWBX01000038.1, read as the reverse complement.
GATATGTCTTTAATGATGCCAAAAAAAGTTAAGTATCGCAAAGCCTTTAAAGGTAGAAGCAAGTGTGTTGCCCGTAGAGGTAATGAACTTAATTTTGGAACATACGGTTTAAAAGGAATGGAAACTAAATGGATTACTTCTCGTCAAATAGAATCTGCTAGAAGAGCTATTGTGAGATATTTAAAAAAAGGAGGGAGATTGTGGATAAGAATTTTTCCAGCTAAACCAGTTACAACAAAAGGTGCCGAGGTTCCAATGGGTGGAGGAAAAGGTTCGGTTGATCACTATGTTTTTCCAGCAACTCCTGGTAGAATATTTTTTGAAATAGAAGGACTTAAAGAAGAAGACGCTAGAGCCGCTTTTAAAAAAGCATCAGACAAGTTACCAATTAAAACCAAATTTATTACAAGACAATGAAAACTGTAGAATTGAGAAAGAAAACTAAAGAAGAGTTAGAAAATATGCTTCTAAAACAAAGAAACGATTTAAGGGTTATTCGTTTTAGTGGTTTAGCTCATAACAAAAATGTTAAAGAGACCAATGCAATTAAAAAAGATATTGCTAGAATATTAACAGTATTAAAAGAAAAATAATATGCCAAAACGTAAATTACAAGGTGTTGTTGTCTCAGATAAAATGAATAAAACTGTTGTTGTTGCTGTTGAGACACTAAAAGAGCATCCAAAATACAAGAAAAGATACAAGTCTACTAAGAAGTATAAGGCGCACGATGAAAAAAACGAAAAAAAGGTAGGCGACAATGTAGTTATAGAAGAGACAAGACCATTGAGTAAAGATAAAACTTGGAGAATTATATGATTCAACCACAAACAAAATTAAAAGTAGCTGATAATTCTGGAGCAAAAGAAATAATGTGTTTTAAAATTTTAGGAGGTAGCAAAAAAAGATATGCTAGAATTGGCGATGTTATTGTAGCTACGGTCAAAGATGCCGAACCTAGGAAACTAGTTAAGAAACACGAAATTGTTCGAGCTGTTATTGTAAGACAAAAGAAGGCTTATGGTCGAAAAGATGGTTCATATATCAGATTTGATGAAAATGCAGCAGTCATCTTAGATGCTAAAACTAAGGACCCAAAAGGTGGTAGAATATTTGGTCCTATACCCAGAGAGTTAAGAGAAAAAGGTTTTGATAAAATAGCAGGAATGGCAAAAGAGCTTGTATAACACAATAATATTTGCTATGAAGATAAAAAAAGGAGATAATGTATTAATAATATCGGGAAAAGATAAGGGCAAAAAAGGTAAGGTGCTCCAAGTTTTTCCAGTTAAAGAAAGAATTGTTGTTGAGGGTGCCAATTTAAGAAAAAAGAATGTTCGAGCTAAGAAAGCTAACGAGAAAGGCCAAATTGTTCAATTTCCAGCTCCATTTGCTGTATCTAATGTTAAGATTGTTTGTCCAAAATGTTCCAAGGCTTCAAGAATCGGATATATTATTAAAGATAATAAGAAGTTTAGAATCTGTAAAAGTTGCAATAAAGAGATATGATGAAAGAAAAGTACAACAAAGAAGTTGTTCCAGCCTTGATGGAAAAGTTTCAATATAAGAATAAAAATCAAGCTCCTAAAATAGAAAAGGTTGTTGTTAATGTTGGTTTTGGGCGAGAGGCTATTTCTCGAGGAGGAGATGATTTAAAAAAGTTTATCTCAGGAATAGTAGAAGACTTATCTTTAATAACTGGACAAAAACCATCACTTAGAAATTCTAAAAAATCAATTGCCGGGTTTAAATTAAGAAAAGGAATTCCTATTGGAGCTAAAGTTACTCTTAGAGGTCAAAGAATGTATGATTTTTTAGATCGTTTGGTGAATGTTGCTTTGCCTCGTTCTAGAGATTTTCGTGGATTAGATACAAAACATTTTGACAAAGACGGAAATTTTTCAATTGGTATCAAAGAACATATAATTTTTCCCGAAGTGTCAGCCGAAAAGATGAAGAACATTTTTGGATTTGAGGTAACCGTAAGAATTAAAACAAATAGTAAAGAAGAGGGAATTGAGTTGCTAAGATTACTTGGATTTCCTATTAAAAAATAATATGGCAAAAAAATCACAAATAGCAAAATCAGAAAAGAAACCTAAGTTTTCTACAAGGAAAAACAATCGGTGTTTTAAATGTGGCCGGGGTCGTGGCTATATGAGGGACTTTAATTTATGTAGAATATGCTTTAGGGAAATGGCTAACAAAGGCTTAATTCCTGGAGTTAAAAAATCAAGTTGGTAAAAAATATGAACACAGATCCAATTGCAGACATGATAAATAGAATTAAGACTGCGCAAGCCGTTTTTAAAAAAACAGTTAAGATTCCTTTTTCTAAACTTAAGTATGAAATGGCTAAAGTGTTAGAAAGTAATGGCTGGGTTGGTAGTGTTGAGAAAAAAGGTAGAGGTGTAGATAAATATATAGAAATTGAGCTTAAGTATATTGATGGGGAGGGTGTTATTAGAGGAATTAAAAGAAAGTCTACGCCCGGACAAAGAATATATTCTTCAGCTCTTGATATTAAAAGAGTAAAAGACGGAGCTGGAATATCAATAATATCAACATCAAAAGGATTGATGACCAATTACGAAGCTCGTAAAGCTAATCTTGGAGGTGAAATTTTAATAGAAATTTACTAATATGTCTAGAACAGGAAAAAAACCAATAGTAATACCTAGCGGAGTAGATGTGAAAGTAGAAAACTCTTTGGTTTCAGTTAAAGGACCAAAAGGAGAATTAAGTATGGAGGTAGTGCCCGAAGTTAAAGTTGAGATTACCGATGGTATTTTAACAGTTACTCCTTTTAAAGATATTAAAAGAGTTAGAGCTATTTGGGGAACAACCAGAGCATTAATTAATAATATGATTGAGGGCGTTACTAACGGATACACTGTTAAATTGCAAATTGAAGGTGTTGGTTATCGCGCTGCCTTAGAAGGTAATGATTTAGTTTTTCAACTTGGGTTTTCTCATCCAGTAAAGTTTAGCTCCGAACCGGGAGTTTCTTTTGCGATAGAGAAGAATATCATTTCAATTACAGGAATAGACAAAGGATTAACAACACAGGTTGCAGCTAAGATAAGAAAGCTTAGAGAACCCGAACCATATAAAGGTAAAGGTATTAGATACGAAGGAGAAATTGTAAAGAGAAAAGTCGGTAAGAAGGCTGCCGGCGCAGAAAAATAATATGAATATTAAAGATAAAAGAAAAAAAAGAGTAAGGGCTGGTTTATCGGTTTCTCCTGATAGACCCCGTCTTTCGGTTTTTAGATCTCTTAACCATACTTATGCTCAAATTATTAATAATAGTAAAGTTGTTGTTTATGCTCGAACACAAGAGGTTAAGAATCCCGAAAATGTTGAAGGATTTTCAGGCAAGTCACTATTAGCTTATCATGCAGGAGTATTACTTGCTAGTAAAGCAAAAGAGAAGGGAATTGAAAAGGTTGTTTTTGATCGAGGAAGTTATGCTTATCATGGCCGAGTAAAGGCTTTAGCCGAGGGAGCCAAAAAGGGAGGTTTAAATTTTTAAGTAATTATGGAAAAAGAAGAAACAAAGAACGAAATAGAATCAAAACTACTTAACCTAAGTAGAGTTGAGAGAATGACTGGAGGTGGAAGAAGACTTCGTTTTCAGGCTGTTGTTGCTGTTGGAGATAAAAAAAGCAAAGTTGGTGTTGCAACCGCTAAAGCTAGCGATGTTAGCCAAGCTATAGACAAAGCAACTAAGCTTGGTAAAAAGAATATGATTGAGGTTGTTATGTCAGAAGATACCATTCCTCATCAAGTAGAGGGTAACTTCGGAGCTGCTAAGGTTCTTTTAAGACCTCAAGAAAAAGGAAGAGGATTAATTGCTGGAGGAACTACTAAAATAATATGTGAGCTTGCTGGTATTAAAAATATTTCTGCTAAAACAATTGCTAGAACTGGTAACAAGCTTAACAATGCTAAAGCAACGATTCTTGCTTTGAAAAAACTAAGAAAATAATATGCAATTACACGATTTAAAACCAACTAAAAGCAAATCTAAGAAAAGAGTAGGTCGAGGAGGTAAGCGAGGAACTTATTCTGGAAGAGGTATGAAAGGACAAAAGTCTCGTGCTGGACACAAGAAAGCTCCTGTTGTAAGAGAGTTACTTAAAAAGTATCATAAATTAAGAGGATACAAATTTAATTCTATTAACGAAAAACCTGCTATTGTCAATGTATCCGATATTGAGAAGCTATTTAACTCAGGTGATGTTATTACCCCTGAAGCTTTACTAGAAAAGAATTTAATCAGAAAGTCTAGTGGTTCATTACCCAAGGTAAAGGTTTTGGGTAATGGTAATATAACTAAAAAGGTTACTTTAAAAGAATGCATTTCTTCTAAACAAGCAGCTCAGAAGATAGAGAGTGCTGGTGGAAGTGTAAAATAATATGTGGATAGATAAATTATTACAAGTATTTAAAATAGAAGATCTTAGAAAAAAACTCCTTTTCGTTATTGGTGTTTTTGCCATATTTAGAGTTATGGCTAACATTCCAATGCCGGGAATAGATCAGAGTAAAATGCAAGAATTTTTTGACACGCTTGGTTTGTTTCGTCTTGCTAGTACGCTAACTGGTGGAGCTCTAGATAAGTTTTCGATAGTTATGCTTGGTCTTGGACCATACATTACTGCTGTAATTATAATACAACTATTAACCATGATTGTGCCTGCTCTAGAGAGACTGCAAAAAGAAGAGGGTGAGGCTGGAAGACAAAAGATTAATCAATATGGCAGAATACTAACTATTCCTTTTGCTTTAATACAGGGCTATGGAATGATTACACTATTTCAGAGAGAGGGAGTAATAGATCCAATGGCTACAATACAGTTAATGGTGGCTTTGTTTACTATTACTGCTGGAACAGTTCTTTTAATGTGGCTTGGAGAATTGATTACTCAAAAGGGTATTGGTAATGGGGTATCCCTACTAATTTTTGCTGGAATTATTGCAGACTTTCCAAACAATGTTTATTCTATGGTACTAAGTATTATGGATTATCCTGGAGCAATACAATCCTATTTATTACTATTCATAATGGCAATTGGTATTGTAATTGGAGTTGTTTTCTTCAACGAAGCTAGAAGAAACATACCCGTATCTTATGCTAAGCGCGTTAGAGGACAAAAGATGTATGGAGGAGTATCAACATATTTGCCACTTAATCTTAATCCAGCTGGTGTTATTCCAATCATATTTGCTTTTTCAATTGCATTTATGCCTTCTATTATCGGTCAGTTTTTAGCTGGTTCAGATAGTGTTATTGGTATAATATCTACTCATATTGTAAATATATTTAGTAATTCTTGGTTTTTAGGTTCAACATTATTTGTTTTAGTTTTTCTCTTTACTTATTTCTATACCGCTGTAACATTTGATCCTAAAAATGTTGCCGAAAACTTACAGAAAATGGGTGGCTTTATTCCCGGTATTAGACCTGGAACACCAACTGTTAATTACTTAAACCATGTATTAAATAGAACATTGTTCTTGGGCGGATTGTTTTTAGCTTTTGTTGCTGTTCTGCCTTGGATTGTTCAAGGTCTCATTCAAATTATTACTGGAGAGTCAATAGAAGGATTTCAATTCTTAATTGGAGGTGCTTCAGTGTTAATTATTGTTAGTGTTGTTTTAGAAACATTAAAACAGATTAAGGCTCAGCTTCAGATGAGAGATTACGAGACTTTTTAATCGTTGACAATAAATCTAGTTAGTAATATACTGACAGTATATATGAATCAGCGAGGTTTTACATTTACAGAACTTTTGATCGTCCTCGGAGTGCTTTTACTATTTAGCGCTTTTTTTGTTATTGTCGTCAATCCAATTCACAGAATTCAAGAAGCAAGAGATGATACTAGAGAAGCTCACTTAAATACAATACTTTTAGGAATAGAGCAGAAGCTTAGCAGAGAAGGGGGTTGGAATTGTGCAAGCTTGCCAACTGATCGTTTTAGAGAAATTGGCACAGGACCAGGGATGTATGACTTATACAGTTGTTTGACGCCAAATTATTTGAGTAAGTATTTGGTTGATCCGAAAGAGGGGAATCCTTCAAGCGGAAGAGATGTGACTGATGGGCTTGTAGGTCATTGGAAGTTTGATGAGGGGAGCGGAACAATTGCATACGATGCCAGCGGGAATGGTAATGATGGGACATTGGTAAACGGACCAAATTGGGTAGATGGTAAGATGGGCGGAGCATTAGAGTTTGACGGGAGTAGTAATTATGTAAATTGTGGGAATAATGCGAGTTTAAGTGCACTATCAAAATTAACAGTTGAAGCATTCTTTAAGCCCAATACAGTATCTCCATTATATCAGCAAATAGTAGGAAAGCAAGGCTTTTTAAACGAATACCGTATAATCTTATATGAAAATGATATTGTTAGTCAGATTTACGATACTACACATGAATATTCAGTAAGG
>MWBX01000037.1 GCA_002069755.1 Parcubacteria group bacterium ADurb.Bin247 | reverse complement strand
AGCTTTTTTACGATAACTTTCGTCTTCAAAACGACTAAACAAAATTATTGGTATTTTCTTAGTAGCTTCACTTTCCTTTAGTGATTTTAATATATTAAAATCATTTTCTCTGGCATAAATAATATCTAAAAGAATAATGTTTGGATTTTCTTTTACTACTACTGGCAAAACATCATTCGCACTTAATAAAACTAAAAAACCAGCATTTCTAAAGAAATCCTCATAAATACTTTTCAGAAACTGATCGCTTATTGCTATTAAAATTTTTGGTTTCATATTTTAAATTGATTTAAATATATATGGAACTAATTGTTTTTTTCTAGATGTAATACCCTTTAATACTATCACATCTTTACCAGAAACACCAAAAGCTTTTTTGCAAATACCATCTTCCTTATCAGATAAAAGATAAAAGAAAGTTTCTTTCTTCAAAATATCAATTAAACCAAAGAAAACAAAATCTGCTTTGCTTTCTTTTTTAATATCGCCCAAAATTTTTAAAATCTTTTCATCTTTTCCCTTAAACGGAGTTGTAGAAACTGTTTCAAAAACTCCAATTCCGATTTTTTTCCCTAAATGTTTATATTCTTTGTAATCGCTCAACACAATCTCCCTTATACTCATACCTGATATATCAGACTTGGCATCAAACATTTTTTGAGCTAACTCTTTAATATTAATTCCAGAAATAATGACCAATTCTTTAGCAATTTTTTTGTCCTCTGTAGTAGTTGTTTTAGATGTGAAATTAAGAGTATCAGATATAATGCCTGAGAGTAATAATCCTGCGCTTTTTTTATCTATCTTCCACCCTTTTTCTTTAAACATTTTTGCCAAAAGAGTAGAAGTGCTTCCCAAAACCTCAGTGCGATAAAAAAGTGGTTCAACTGTAGTTAAGCCAAACATCTGATGATGATCAACAACTCCTAATATATCTTCAGAATTAATTCCAGGGATGGATTGTTCTAATCCACCATGATCAACTAAATAAAATTGAGAGTTGACGGGGGCTTTTTTCAATATTTTTGGCTTTTTTCCCTTTAGAAAATCTAAAACAAATCTTGTCTCACGATTTAACTCCCCGGCAATAGCAGGAATTGAACCGTTTTTTAAATATTTTGAAAATACTATTGCCGATACAACAGAATCGGTATCGGGGTTTTTATGTCCAATTACAAATTTTTTTGTCATATTATTTTTTTAAAAGTGATTTTAATGGTTTAATAACTCTTTTTGGATCAGTATAATTAGGAATATTGTGCTCCTCTAAATATTTAATTGACTCAGGAACATTACCCATAAAAACTGTAATAATTGACTTTGAATATTTCTTTGATATTTCAACGATAGCTTTAGCATTGTCCAAAGATGTTGTTGTCATTTGAGGTGTTTGAATTATTATTAAAGCCGATATATCTCTTTGAGAAATTACACTCTCACAAGCTTTGATATAGTCTAGAGTCGTGGCATCTCCCATAATATCTAGTGGATTATTAGTTTTATAACGAACATTGTCTATGGCGTTAATCTTTGGAAGTTCAAATTCACTATCGTATAAATAATCAGCCATTAGTACCCCCGCCCCACCACCATTGGTCACTACCCCAATCTTATTTTTACAACGACCCTGCCAAGCCAACGCTTTAGCGATATCAAACATTTCCTCCATTGATTCTGCTTCTGAAACTCTAGCTTGTCTAAGAGCTGAGGAAAATACCCGATACTCTCCAGCCAAAGAGCCAGTATGAGACGAAATTGCTTTCTGCAATTGAGGTATTTTACCTGCCTTAATGGCTACTACTGGTTTCTTAATTGATTTTAGCACATTAAAAAACTTTCTTCCATCTTTTACTCCTTCTATATACAGAGCAATAACTTTTGTTTCTTTGTCTTGATCAGCAAAAGCAATATATTCTTCTAGTGTGATTCCAGCTGCATTACCAACCGAAACAATTAAAGAAAACCCATAACTATTTATTACTGAGTCAATAAAACCACCAGACTGAGATATTAAAGCAATATCTCCTTTCTTGGGAGTACTGGGAGCAAAAGAAGCATTTAGATTGACACTAGGATTTGCAATGCCCAAACAGTTTGGTCCAATGAGATATATCCCAGATTCTTTTAATTTCAAAGCAATTCTTTCTTGTAGCTCTCTACCAGAATCGTCATATTCACTAAACCCACTAGATATTATTAAAACACCTTTTACTTTTTTAACAATACAGTCATTAACTACAGCTTCAACGAATTGTCTAGGAATAGCAATTACCGCTAAGTCAACAGATTCTTCAATATCTTGAATTTTAGCATATACTTTTCTACCAAATAAAGTGGTGTAAGTTGGATTAACAAAGAATATATCTCTTTTTTTATTATCTAAATTATTAACAAGGCATAAACCAACCGAATTTTTTCTATCGGTAGCTCCAATTATTGCCACACTTTTTGGATTAAAAATTTGATTCATTGTATAATTTTAACATCGCAAATAAAAAGGTCTTTTTCGTTTGCAATTACCGGATTAAAATCAATTTCTTTAAAGTTTTCTTTACTTGCCAATAACGAAGTATTAACTAACAAATCAGCAACTGCTTCTTTTTTAATATTTGGTCCACCACGAAAACCATCTAATAATTTCTTGCTTCTTAGCTCATCAATCATAGATAAAGCAACCCTCCTATTAAAAGGAGCTAATCTAAAAGAAACATCGTTAAATAATTCTACCAAAACCCCACCAGCTCCAAACATTACTACTGGTCCAAAAACACTATCTTGCTTAGCACCAACAATAAATTCTAGACCATCAATTTGTTTCTGAACAATTATTCCGTCTATTCCTTTAATAGAGTTTAATTTATCAAAAGCTTCTTTGGCTTTTTTAGCATTATCAATTTTAGTAATAACACCACCAATATCAGTACGGTGTAGGCAATTTTGAGAAAATATCTTAAAAACTACTGGATAACCTATTTTATTAGCTGCTTGTAGAGCATCTTTTTTGTTTTTAATAAAAAAAGACAGCACAGTTTTAAGGTTATACTTTTTTAGTAATTGTTCTTGTTTTGTATATTCTAAAATCATATTTTACCGACATATTCGGCAAAATCAGCTAAACGACAAGAATATCCCCACTCATTATCATACCAAGCAACAATCTTTACCACTTTACCATTAGCCATTGTAAGTTGGGAGTCAATAATAGCTGAAAAATTACTGCCAATATAGTCAGAAGAAACTAAAGGGCTGTCTTCTACATGAATGATTTTACCAGCTCTAGATTTAAAAATTTGATTAAGCTCTTCTTTGGTTGTCTCTTTTTTGAGATTGCATGTTAGATCAACAACAGAAACAGTTGGTGTCGGAACTCTAAGCGCAAAACCGTCAATCTTTCCTTTTAAAGATGGTATTACTTGACCAACAGCTTTGGCGGCTCCAGTAGTAGTTGGAATAATATTTATTGCTGCAGCTCGAGCTCGACGCAAATCTTTGTGACTCACATCTAATATATTTTGATCATTAGTATAACTATGAATTGTTGTCATAAAACCATTTTCAACTCCAAAATCTTCGTCTAAAACACTAAGTATTGGAGCCAAACAATTTGTTGTACAAGAACCCATATCCATAATTATGTCTTCCGGACTAAGATCTTTTTCGTTGACCCCTAAAATATATGACGGTATTTTATCGCTATCTTTAGATGGTGCTGAAATAATCACCTTTTTAGCTCCAGATTTGATATGACCCATAGCCCCATTGTAGTCTCTGAAAAAACCAGTACATTCTAGAACTATATCAATATCGCCCCAACCAATATCGGCTGGGTTTTTTTCTGAAAATGTCTTAATCTTTTTATCACCAATCAGAAGGTTATCACCATCAACTTCTACATTATACTTGCCATACAAAGAATCATACTTCATTAAGTGAGCTAAAGTTTTTGGATCTCCTAAATCGTTAATTGCAACCAAATCTAATTCAGGATGATGATCTAATATTATCTTTGCTGTAGCTCGACCTATTCGGCCAAAACCATTTATGGCTACTCTTAAAGGACGATCCATAGATTTAATTTAAATATAACTAAAAATAATTAAAGATAACTCAATTTCTAGATTCTGTCTGAGCTAAACGTTCTTTGACTAAAGCTCTAACTTTGGCTAGCACCTCGTCAATAGTTAAATTAGTAGTATCTACCACTTCATCATAATTGGCTAAGTCATAAACGTCAATACCAAAATATTGCTGATAACGTTGT
>MWBX01000036.1 GCA_002069755.1 Parcubacteria group bacterium ADurb.Bin247 | reverse complement strand
ACTTAATTCACGCCCACGCAAACGTCACGGTGGTAAAACTCCCTTAGAGGTATTAAGAGAACACACAGGTGTTGTTCAAGCTACGGAACATAATTGACAGTTAATTAATTGTAATTTTGCTTTTTTAAGACCTTTGTTTTTATTCAACTTAGCGTCAATGAAATTCATAAGTGCATTGATTTGTTCTTCTTTTTTCATCTTTCTGGAGCGGGCCTGTCTCACTCTTTGTTTCCTTAGTTCTTCTTGCCATTTATTTGTTATTCGGAATGCTTCCTTAGGATTCTCTTTCCAGAGATGATAGAATTTCATGGGAGTTAGATAACCAAGTGCCTGGTGGGGTCTCTTCCAATTGTAGAAATCATCTCTTTCTATTATCTTTTTCTTTTGTTCTTCAAAGTCTCTACATAATCCTCCTTTTTGATAGAACTCTAAATCATCAGTTAAAAAAGATCTTTCAATTCTTGGATTATGAGTGGGGGTTCCTGAATTGGAGTAAAAATGGAAGACCTCATCTTTTTGTAGTCTTTCAGAAAAATCTTTTTCGTTTTCACCTCCGTTATCTGTATTCATAGAAGCTATACTAAACGGTAATCTTTCTTTTATCTTCTCATATTCTTCTAAAGCTTCCTTGCTACTCATTCCCTCAGTAAGTCCTGTTACTTTTATTCTGGTAAAAGAATCAATAATCCCGTGCTGATACCAGAAATCTTTTTTTGAGGTTCCGGAAGTCCCCATTTTAAGTACATATTTCATGTCTTTCTCTGTTAGGGCCCCTGGAGCATAATCTTTAATGCGACTTGGAGGTCGGAATTTAACTTTGAGGACGACATCTTCTAGTAACTCTCTTTGTATTCTTTCTTTAAATGCTTTAGTATTCTTTAGTGATATCTTTGGATCTATTTTTTTGTGCTTGTGTAGATATTTATTAACCGTATTGTGGTTCACTATTATCCCATACTCGTTTTTCAGGTGCTTTGATATCTTCATCTTGCCCCAGGTATTAAGAGAATCCTTTCTTATCTTTAGTATTAATTCTTCTGTTTCTTTTGATATTCTTTTTCTATTTAAACTATGGTTTGGGTTTTTTGATTTCAACTCTAGGGATCGTGGGTCTTTATTGTGAAATTCAAACATTGATTTAAGATGAGATAACCATTGTCTCGATATCCCTATTTTCCTGGCAGTCTTGGATATATTTCCATCTTGTTTGTAGTAGAGGATATACAGCCATACCAGTCTCTTTTTTGCTTCCCTGGATAAATGGAAATTAGATGGATTCAGAAGCTTCTCAGCGATGTTTTTCATATGATTAAATGAATTATTTCTTACCTCTTTCATCCAATCATTGATTGATTTGTTTTGCAACATATTTTTTACTCTATACTGTCAACTGTAGCATAGTACAGCGCACCCTATTGTTATTTATCCATTTATAATCTAAACTTAATAAGTATGTAATTAAAGATGGAATTAATATGAAATATATACAAGACATATCTTGGTATAGAAATAATTATTTGAACATCAATCTTATTAAAGAAGAGACGCCTCATTACTTTTTTTATTTTCAAAAAGAATCATTAGCGGAAAAAAATATTAAAAGTATTATTGATATAAAAGAAGTTCATTATGAAAAGGTACTTAACTGGTTAAAATTGAATAATAATCGAAAAATCAATTACTATTTATACCCATCTCTAAAAGAGAAAAAGTTTTTAATGGGTGATAATAGTCTTGGTAATGCAATTTGGGAAGAGCTTGAAATTGAAAATAGAGAATCTAATTCTAAAAAATTTGAAATACATGTAGTTTATAGTGAAAAATGTAAATTTATAGGAGAACACGAAGATACTCACTTGCTATCATTGCCTTGGGGATTATCTATTTATCTCTTTTGCGAAGGATTAGCTCAATATATGGAGAATAGTTTTATGGGCGAAGATCTTCATGTGGTTGCCAAAAAATTACTTCAAAAGAATAAACTCTATTCGCTTGAATGGCTTCTTGAAAATAGTAATTGGAATAATGTTGATTCAGTAGTAATTTACCCTCAAGTTGGTTCTTTTATAAAATATCTTATCGAATCTTACGGCAAAGAGAATTTTAAAAAGGTATATCAAAGCACTTCAAGAAAAAAAGAGACAGCCGAAAATTCATTAGAAATAAATAAAGTTTATCAAAAAAACATTAATCAACTAGAAAAAGAGTGGCATCTTTTTCTTAAAAAATAGTAATATGATGTGATATTTAATTACACATGTGCCCACTGTGACGGCGAAGGAGAAAATCACATATAGCTGTTGACTAATAAGCAAAAGGCTCCAAAAAATTGGAATTCATTTTTTTAAAAGAAATATGTTTCAATTCTTGAAATAGATATATAAAAACACCATCCCTATTGTTATTTATCCATTTATAGTCTACACTTAATAAGTAGGTAATTTAAAAATAAAATTAATGAAAAATTATTCCAAAAACAGAGGTTCGTCAAATCGAAGAAGAAATGATGGAAATCGACAAATGTATAGTGCAGTGTGTGCGTCTTGTGGTAAGAATTGCGAAGTGCCTTTTCGTCCAACAGGGGATAAACCAATTTATTGCAGTAATTGTTTTGAAAAAGAAGGAGGGTCTTCATCAAACAGAAGAGATAGCAGGGGAGACAGTAGAAGGGATTTTAATGAAACGAAAAGAATGTTCTCTGCAACTTGCACAAACTGTGGAGTTCGTTGCGAAGTGCCTTTTCGTCCAACAGGGGATAAACCAATTTATTGTAGTAAATGTTTTGAAGCCGTTGGATCGAGCAGAAGTACTGGATTTAAAAACATTACTAAGCCAGATGATGGTTTGAGTAAATCTGATATTGCTATAATTAAAGATCAGTTAATTGGTATTAATAAGAAGTTAGAAAAAATATTATTGGTAATAAAACCAGAAGAAGACAAAATTATTGAAGAAGATAAAAAACCTAAAGAGAAAAAGCAACCAGACAAGAAAGAAGTCAAAAAGATTGTAGCAGAAATTCAAAACAAAGTAACTCCTGTAAAAGAAGCTAAAAAAACAATAAAAACTGTTAAAGAAAAGAAAGTGGTTAAAAAATCTTTAATGAAGAAGAAAGCAAAATAGTTTGCTGTGGTAACATGTAGAGGTTCTCGAAGTCTCCATTTTAAGTACGTATTACATGTTTTTCTCTATTAGAGCTCCTGAAGCATAATCTTTTTTCATCTAATTATTGATTGATTTGTTTTGCAATATATTTTTTACTCTATACTGTCAACTGTAGTATAGTACAGCGCAGCTATTTGCACAAATCAATAGATTATGCTATTTTCATATCGGAGAAATTCACAATGAGTTTTTCTAAATCAAGCACTTTAAAAAGGAAGTGAAAAGTATGAAGCTCAAACAAAGTCCGTTTCTACACACAGTATCTGTAGATGAGGAGTATGTTGCTCTTTATAACAGTCTGAATCTAGAAGTTGCGTTTCTAAAAAGAAGTTTTATCGAGCAACACCAACAGGGGCAAATGTTCATCAGTTCTGATACCGTTTCGGAGCATATACTTGAACAACTGAAAAAACTCGGACTTCTCATTGACGAGCAGGCCGATGGTTATGAGCTGTATCGGGAGTATTTAAAAGCTCTTAATGAACCAGCGATCAACATCCTTTACCTACTGCTTTCTGATGCCTGCAATATTCGTTGCCGATACTGCTATTTCTTGGCTCCGATGCCTTGTGGCTATCGATCTTCTCTTATGAAGAAAGAAACCATGATTAGCGCATTAAACCTTTTTGTTCGTTGCGTAAAAAAAAGTGTTGCTAAGGGTCATCTCGAACAACACATTGTGATCTATGGTGGAGAACCAACGCTCAATAAAGAGGTATTTCTTGAGACGCTGAGATATATTGATGTATTGAAAGAAAAAGAACTTCTTCCCAAGACCGTTTCGGTTACAGTGAATACAAATGGTATTCTCCTTGATGAGGAAATTCTTACTCAGTGTAAGACAACTGGAGCAGTAGTGGCTATTTCTATTGATGGACCGAAGGAAGTTCACGACCAAATGCGTGTTTACTCTTCTGGAAAAGGCACGTTTGATGAAGTAATTCACTCATATCGGCTTGCACAACAGAGTGGTGTCAAAACTGGTGTTTGTGTGACCATCGACGGGCACAATCTCTTTCGGATGAAGGAAACGGTGCGGTGGCTTGCTGATGAACTTGATGCGAAAGGAATGGGATTCAATATTCTCATTGAAAACACGACTGGACAACATGACCACTATGCAGAAATCGTTGCTCAAGAGCTCATTGAGAGTTTTAGAGTGGCACGAGCAATGGGTGTTTACGAAGACCGTATGATGCGTCGGGTTAAGAATTTTCTTAACAAGGAACCTGTATTCTCCGATTGTGGTGGTTGCGGGCTTCAAATGGTAGTGAGTCCGGATGGCAAGATTGGCGTTTGTCAGGCTTTTTGTGGCGAGAAAGAATTTTTTGTCACAGAGCCATTTGAAATGTTTGAGCCAGAATCTCATCCGTTCTGGAAACGGTGGAGAAGGCGCTCGCCGCTTACCAATGAGACATGCAAAAATTGCATAGCTCTCGGTAATTGTGGCGGAGGTTGTCCATATAACGCGTATCGAGTAAAGGGATCCATTGATGCCCTTGATGAACGGTTTTGTGCTCATGCAAAAGCAACAACCAATTTCTTGATATGCGATTTGTGGGAAAAACAAAAAGAAAAACAAATCACGAGTAAGTAGTGATTTAAGCGGGGAAAGAGAATAATCTTTTCCTGTTATTTTTTTAAACTTATAATGGACAAGCCGTGTTTAATAAATTCCTCAGCATTTTTAGAATTTTTATATGTTTTTTCGAATTGATGGATATAACGCAGATGGTCAGGATAAGGAATTACAAATTTTTGATTAACGATGTGGCGGTATCGTGGAGATTTGAGTACAACCACATTAAATATTTCTGAGAAGTCCCATAATTGATCTTCTGATAAATATTTTATTTCTTTTTTAAACTTCTTTTTAATAAAATCGAAAAAAATAAAGTGGAGAAGTTCGTGAGTAATTGTATAAGTGGTATCGGCAGGAGGTTTTTTATAAAAAAACTGGAATGTTTTTGATTCCAAAAAACGGGGATTGCAATTAATTATGGAGGCATAAGCAATATATTTTCCCTCTGGAAATTGGAAACCGCCGAAAAAATCTTCGGTTATGGCAATATATTCCTGTTCTTGTTTACGCCAAATTTTTCGTATGTTTTCTATTTTGTGGAGCATAGCCGTTTTATGTATCTGATAATAATTATCAAAATAAACATGTATGGCTTTTTTTCTCTGTGCAACATCTTTTAGTGATTTAACTGATTTAAGTTGCGGGTGTATTCTTATGATCTCTTTGCCGAAATCTATTCCTCCTCCGCGCACATTGAGAAATTCTTCGGACATAAGTTCATCAAGTTTTTTATTTGGATAAAAACGAAGTTTGTTCATATTCTAAATTTAAATTAATTAGTAATGACCATTTTATCAAATTTCTAACAAATTTACTATTATTTTACAAAAAAAGAGCAGTTTATAGACATGCTCGGGTCTTTAGTGATGCCGTACTACTTGCACGGAGTGCATCTGCAAGAACTGCAGGATGTGCAGTTGCAGGGTCGTGCATTGACCGCATCTTTGAGGTTGATTTTTTCGGCGATTCTTGTACGTGTTACCGTGTCAGGAATAATAAGAATTTCTAATGCCTTCATGTTTTTCACCTCCCTTTAAAAGTGCTTGATTTTGAAAAACTCAATATGAGTTTTTCTAGTACGAGAATAGCATAATTTATTGATTTGTGCAAATATTGGGCAAAAATTTAGAGGGTTAAGAAAGAGGAAACTTTTTTGCTCCGCAAGCCGTCAAAAAACCTGCTATTTGCACGTTAGTGGGGCAGATTCTTGGCCACAAATTCATCAACTTCGTCTTCTTTGTTAATAATTGGAAGCATCCACCTCAATCTTTCTTTTTTAATTGTTTTGGACATTTTTATGCATATGTGCCAAGATATTACATAATCTTGGTAAAAACCGCCATATGTCCTTGCACATTACATGGGTAATTTGATAAAATAGGGGTTTAATAGTATGATCTCGGAAAGAGATCGAAATAATAAGGAGGTGATTTTATGCAAGAAAAGAGATTTCAAAAACGTGTAGAGGATTTTGTCTGCGAGAAATGCGGTAACAAAATAGAGGGCAAGGGATATACCGATCATTGTTCTCAATGTTTGTGGTCTAAGCATGTTGACATCAATCCGGGCGATAGAAAGTCCGAATGCGGTGGTTTAATGGAGCCTATCGGTGTTGAAGTTAAAAATGATAAATATATCATTTATTACCGTTGCACCAAGTGTGGATTCAAACATCGAGTTAAATCTGTTCCGGATGATAATTTTGATGAGATTATTAAAATTTCTAATCGGCCTATTGAGGAATAACAGGCACACTTTATTAAAAAAGATATACCTATTCTCACTTTATGATTAAAAATTAAAGCATTATAGTATTCCGCTAAAAACAGAGAAGTTTAATTAATATATTGATTTATTATCGGAGAGATCTTCGGTAACAATAGTTACCAATGGACTAATCTTATAAAAAGGGGATTGACGAGTTCAGGGATTTAAGATGGACCGTGCAGCCATGCACGTATTGTTCTTTTCTCCACTATTGTACTTGCGGATGTAAGGTAGATTTGAATTATTCTAAAAAATATTGCGTGGATTATGTAGTTAGAGAAAACAAAAAAGAGTTAGTCGGTTCGGAAAAACTAAAAGAGCTGTCAAAAATATTCTTTAAGAAAGGGGGCCATTTGAAGAGTTTTCCTAAAAAGTATCGAGAGTTTGTTGTTAATAAGTAGGCTAAATTAAATCTTTAACATAAGGAAGAATATTTAGTTACTTGTTATTGATGTATTGAAAGAAAAAGAGTTTCTTCTCAAGACCGTTTCGGTTACAGTGAATACAAATGGTATTCTCCTTGATGAGGAAATTCTTACTCAGTGTAAGACAACTGGAGCAGTAGTGGCTATTTCTATTGATGGACCGAAGGAAGTTCACGACCAAATGCGTGTTTACTCTTCTGGAAAAGGCACGTTTGATGAAGTAATTCACTCATATCGGCTTGCACAACAGAGTGGTGTCAAAACTGGTGTTTGCGTAACATCTTTATGTGATTTAACCGATGGTCGTTCAGTTGGATTTTGTATGATTTAATATGTATGGTTTTTAATTATATTTAATGTATAATAAATTAATAATAAAATGTATGTTCAAAAAAATAGTATTAATCTTA
>MWBX01000035.1 GCA_002069755.1 Parcubacteria group bacterium ADurb.Bin247 | reverse complement strand
TATATTGTATTTAAAATTGCTTGTTTCTGACCTTGGTTAAAATTAATAAATCTAGTTTCTGTGTGAGGTTCTTTAAACCAAAATTTTAACAAATCTTGGGTAATTAAAGAAACTTTTGAAAGCATCTCTCCGTTATCCCAAGAATCGTTAACCTTATTAGTTAATTCTCTTGCTATCTTTAATGGGATATCTCTTGTTCCTATACTTATTGGTGATGGCATAAAATTATAATTTTTCTATTACAATACTTTCAAAACCAAAAACATCTACTGCTTTAATACAAATTTTTCTATCTTTCTTTTTGGGGACGATTAGTGATGTTTTGGAAACAACATGATAGGGATCGCTATTATTTTCTATATTTTCCCTATAATCTTGCCACTTACTACGAAAAATTTCCTCATCATAATCCGGATCAATGCTCCAATATTCAATTAAAGATAGAGGATCTTTGGCTATTATTTCTTTAAGCTTATCTTTATCTTTTTCATCAAGAGGAATATTGTCTGGAGATAATAAGACGTAATTACCTAGCTCTACCTTCAATTTTTCCTCTGTTTCAGAAATAGATTCTATGATTATTGGCTTAATGGTTAAATACTGCAAAGAAGAAAACCTAATTTTTTTACCATCGACTAAATCTTTGTAGCTAGACTTTGTTTTAAGTTGATCAAGCAAGTCGGGCGGAATCACTAAAACTTCCAATTTGTCATCATTTAAAGATTGAATTGCTTCAGTAATATCATATGTAAAATTCCAACCAAGAACTACAACCTTACTCCATCCTCCCATAAACGAATTTCTGTATTCAATCGCTTTCTTTAATGTCGCTAAGCCAGTTAGTTTATTGGGAGAATCAACCATTACTAACGTTCTACTGTCTTTTATGTATCCAAGATTTCTATTAGGATTTTGTTCTTCGGTAAAAGGAATTGCTCCATAAAGTTGAGCCACTACTGTAGACAAATCTCCAATTCGACGATAAAGACCCGAAGAAGCAAGGGCTTCTTTTTGATAATCACCTATAGATTGATATAAAAATGGCTTAGCATTTTGATCGATTAATCTTTTTCTCATTATTAAGTTTGCCGGCTTGCCCAAATCAGACATTATCCATTTTCTATTAAGTTCTTCTGCTACAGACCCAGTTGTTCCTGAACCAGCAAAAAAATCAGCAACAATATCGCTCTCATTAGAAGACGCTTTAATAATTCTTTCTAAGACTTTAATATTTTTTTCTGTGCTATAATCAAAATTAAAAGAATATGCTGAAATGTCGGTCCAATTAGAATCTAAAAGTTGTTCATTCGTCGGTTCTATCCAATATTCTGGTTTTTCTGTTTTTGGATTTAATCTTAGTGAACCCTTTTTTATTGCTTCATCTATTTTTGATTGTTCCCATGCCCAATGTCTTCCATGAGGAGGGGGTATTAATTTACCAAAAAAAGTCTTAGCATCTCCTTGTCCAGGAGCATCTAGAGAATGAAAATATCCGTCTTTTATTACTTCTAATTTTTTAGTTATAGAATTAAAATTAATTTGTTGACTCTTACCATAAAAAAAGATTGAATCAGTTGCATAATTAAATCTTTTGGCGTTTTTATCTGATTTTTTAATTCTACTAACAAGTATTTCATTTTTAAAATTATTTTTACCAAAAATGTCATCTAGTAAGATTTTAACATAATGACCTATATGCCAATCAATATGAACATAAATAGATCCTTTTTCTGACAATAATTCCTTCATTAATGCTAATCTAGGATATAACATTTTCAAATAAGAAACAGTACCATCTTTCCAGGTATCAGCATAAGCAAATTGTTCAATAACAGTAGGTTTTTGTTCTAAGTCTACCCCAGGCAACTTTACTTTGGTTCTATAGTCTGTCCTGCTATCAAAAGGAGGATCAATATATATTAAATCAATTTTCCCCCTCATTGATGGTAATCCACTTTCTTTATCTCCAGATAAAAGGGCTTGCATTACCAATAAATTATCTCCATATATTAAACGATTTATCCAATCGCTTTCTTTTTGTTGCGGAATCCTACCACTCCATAAATTATTACTATCCTTAGACGGCAAAACTAGCTCATTTGTTTGTAGCGATAACTTATTAGAACCAGAAAGTCTTTCTAGTATTTTTTCTACTTCTTTCTTTCCTTCATCTACTATTTTAGGTAATTGATATATTAGTGAATCCATATACTTTATTTTTGTCCTTTTACTACTTTACAGCATTATAGGATAAATAAGTCCATAAATCAAATTAAATAAAAACCCGATTACTTAGTAGGAATCGGTTTTTAATTAATTTTAAAAATTTAACACGAACTTCGTGTACTCTAACTACGTTCAAGTTAGCAGGAGATAGTAAAGGACGTTAGAACTATAATTAAAGTGATTTAAATATTTATTCGTTACAAATTTGTTGTTGTGCAAGATATTCTTTTTGACGTTCTTCTAGTATTGGAATGTATTTTAAAACAAGTTCTGGAATGTAATCAGGATTATGTAGCCAAAAATAACTACCGGTTTTTTCATAGTTTTGCATGTAGCCATTTAAATATTCTAATAATTCTTCTGTTGTATCTGGGGCCCATGAAGCATAAATAGGTTGATTGCT
>MWBX01000034.1 GCA_002069755.1 Parcubacteria group bacterium ADurb.Bin247 | reverse complement strand
GATAATAGCTCTTGTTTTGTGTTTTGGAAACATTTTAAAGTTTTCTAAATTCTCCAAGAGAGATATAGTTTTCTTTTTTACCATTCTCGTCTGGATTAAATAACAACCATAGTGGCTCACCATGACTAATTATAAGCGAGTTTTTGGTATTATCAAGATTATTAATAAAATTAACCATTCTAATCTTGACATCGTTTAAACTTTCTCCCCCCAACGGCCTAGTATTAAAGTCTTTTAAAAAGTTAGGACAATCGGCATAAAAAAGTTCCTTTGGCTTGCCTTGGTAAACTCCCAAATTAACATCTCTTAATTGGTCAGTAAAGACACATTCAATTTTTAGTTCTTTTGAAATAATCTCTGCGGTTTCTCTGGTTCTTTTGAAATCAGAGGCATAAATAATATCTATTGACGCTTCTCTAATTTTTGGAATAACAGCCTCTATCATTTTTCGACCATTTAGCGTTAATCCAATAGACTCTATACTCTCTTTCAATGGATAAATCAAACCCTTCTTTTCGGTTTGATATATCGTCTCTCCATGTCTAAGTAAATAAATTGACATTTTACATTTTATTAGGAAAATCAATGCCTAGCAAAGTTAATCCATTTTTAATAACTGTGGCAACGGCAAATGTAAGAGCTATGCCTGTCTTTTCGTTTTTACCACCAATAATTCTGTTGTTGTTGTAAAAAAGGTTATAGGTTTGGGATAAATCAAAAAGAAAATTACATATAATGTTTGGAGAATAGTTTTTAGCCGATAATTCAACTGTCTCAGTCCAAAATCTAATTTTCCTTAAAAGCAACAATTCTTCTTCGTTTGATATTTCAATATTATGATCATATTGACCAATATATTTCTCTAAAACACTATTAGCTCGGGCAAAAGTGTATTGAATATATGGACCAGAATTACCTTTAAGGTTAATCATCTTATCCCAATCAAAAACAATATCGCGAGAATAATGTTGAGATAAATCATTATACTTTACCGCACCAATTCCAACCATCTGCGCTATATCTTGTGGCTGATCTACAATATCACCAGCTCTTTTAATTGATTCTTTCAAAACACTTTCTAAATGAATTGTATCTCCTTTACGGGTAGAAAACTTACCATGAGGCCATCTAACTAATCCGTGATTAATATGAACAAGCTCTAAACCAGAACTCCAATTAAACATCTTAGCGGCTTTAAATAGTTGTTTAAAGTAAAGCGACTGATCAGAACCAACTTCGTAGACTATCTTATCAGGATTCCACTTATTTACCCGATACTTAATTGTTGCCAAGTCTCTTGCGAAATATGTTGTAGAGCCATCAGACTTAGCTAATATAACAACGGGCAAGTCGTCAAACTCTATTATAGTAGCTCCTTCACTTTTTCTAGATATTTTTAAATCCTCAGCTTCTTTAATGATATCACTAGCCATGCTCGTATAGAAACTCTCTCCATAAATATTATCTATCTTAACACCCAATATATTATATATTCTCTCAAACTCTTCTAAACTCTTTTTAACACACACTTGCCATATTTTCTTAATTTCTTCGTCTCCCGATTCTAGTCGTTTAAAATATTCCCTAGCTTCATCTTCTATTTCAGGATTACCAACTACATCTTTATGAAAATCAACATAAAGGCTCTCTAAATCTTGAACTGTTAAATTTTCAATGTCATTAACCAAATTACATTTTTTAATTTGGAATATAAGCTTGCCAAATTGAGTTCCCCAATCACCAATATGATTATCCCCAATACAATTCCAACCAGAAAACTTATAGATATTATAAATTGCTTGTCCAATAATAGTAGATCTTAAATGACCAATACCAAAAGACTTTGCTATATTCGGAGAAGAATAATCAATTACAATTGTTTTGCCTTTTCCCCAATCACCAGAGCCATATTTGTCTAATTTATCAAAAACATCTTTTAATTCTTGCTTCAAACATCCTTCTGATAAAAAGAAATTAATAAATCCTGGCTTAGCCACTTCTATTTTAGAAATACTATCGGGCTTTTTTATTCTATCAATAATTTCCTCAGCTACAACCATTGGATCTAGACCGGTTTCTTTAGCTATTTTTAATGGCAAACTAGAATAATAGTCTCCATAACTAAAATCTTTGCATGCCTCAACATTATCGGATAATAATTTACATATTTCTTCTTTAATCATATTTTCACTCTACTAAAGAAATTAATTATCGTCAATTGCCCCTAATTGATTTTTCTGCTAAAGTTAAACTATGAATGTGATTAGCCAAAACAAACAAGCAACATTTTTATACCACATTATTGAAAAATTTGATGCAGGCATTGTTTTGATTGGCCAAGAAGTTAAATCAATTAAACTAGGACAAATCAATCTAAAAGGTTCATATGTTGTTGTGAAAGGAAACGAGCTTTACCTTGTTGGCTGTCATATTCCACCCTATCAACCCAAAAATATTGAAAACTATTCCCCCGATAGACCAAGAAAACTCTTACTAAAAAGAAAAGAATTAAACTATTTAATAGGAAAATCAAGGCAAGGGGGCTTGACTTTAATCCCATTAAAGGTATATACTAGTAAAGCTTTAATAAAAGTAGAGATTGGGGTTGCTAAAGGTAAGAAATTAGTTGATAAGCGAGAAAGTATCAAAAAGAGAGAAATTGACCGCAATCTTAAAAGATCTTTAAAGTTATAATTGGGGATGCACTAGGATTTGACAAAGGCGAAACACAAGTAATGCGGGTCGAGTATTCTTGAATCTCGTTAAACTTCAAGAAAATTAATAAGTGCCAACTTATTTAACAAACAACCCGCGTTAGCATACGCATAACGCCATCCGCCTTTATTGACTCCTGATAAATTAAGGTGGGTGTCATTTTATCAGGAATTGTGTTTAAGTTTTTGGTTTTTTATTAACCACAATAAAACAAAAGACCAAGCACCTAAAGGTTTTGCTTAATTTTAGACTTTTGGTTGCTTTTAAAAATTGGGCTACGCTCGTAGATTTACTTGAGTATTGCCCTTTGGACGCGGGTTCAATTCCCGCCATCTCCACAAAAAACAATTATAAAAACACCATACAACAATCAAATAAGAGCTAAGGAAGTAAGAGTTATCAATAGCGATGGCTCGCAAATTGGTATATTCCCCGTATCGGAAGCAATTAAACTTGCCAAAGATAAAGGGATGGACTTAGTTCAAATTACCGAAAAAGCTGTTCCCCCAGTTTGTAAAATTACAGATTACGGAAAGTTTCTTTATTGGGAAAAAAAGAAAGAAAAAGAAAAGAAAATTAAAAACAGTAGTGGTGATATAAAAGGAATAAGATTAAAATTTGCAATGTCTCCGCATGATATGGAGATAAGAGCAAAATCTGCTTCTGTTTTTTTAAAAAAGGGATACAAAGTAAGAATAGAATTAATATTGAAAGGAAGACAAAAATCACAAAATTTATCTGAATTTGCAAAAAACAAAATTAACCTTTTTTTAGAATCTGTTAAAAAAGAAACTCCCTTTAAAATAGAAAGAGAGTTAAAAAACGAAGGAAAGGGTTTGGCAATAATGATATCAAAATTATGAAAAAAACAAGAAAATCAGTAACAAAAAGGTTTAAAGTTACCAAAACCGGAAAAATAATGAGACGAGCTATTGGTACCAATCATTTACTTGTTAAAGATAATGGTAAAAAAACAAGGAATAAAAGAAAGTGGGTCAAAATGTCTAAGGTCGATGCAAAAAAGATTAAAAGCTTATTAAGTTAAATATATGGCTAGAGTAAAAAGAGGAACCAGATCTAATAAAAGAAGAAAAAACATACTCCAACACACTAAAGGTTTTCGTTGGGGAAGAAAGTCTAAAGTAACACAAGCAAGAGAAGCATTAGTTCATGCTTGGACATATGCTTTTAGAGACAGAAAAGCTAACAAGCGTAATTTTAGAAGACTATGGCAAGTTAAAATCAATGCCGCTACAAGACAAGAGGGAGTTTCTTACAACCAATTTATTCATAGCTTAAAACAAAAAAACATCTCTCTAGATAGAAAGGTTTTATCAGAGCTAGCAGAAAAACAACCAGAAATATTTAAAAAGATAATAAAAGAGACCGCTAAATAATAAGCGGTCTTTATCTATTGTCTCCGTCCCCACTCAAGACATTTCTCTCTTTTCTAGAAGAGATTTTTTCTATATTCATTTTAGCAATGTCATCTAGAGATAAATTAAGCTCTGAACTTAATTGAGCCAAGTACCACAAAACATCGCCAAGCTCTTTGGCTATTTCTTTTCTAGAATCTTCGTTAATAACACCTTCTTTGTCTCTTAATATCTTCTTAATCTTTTCTGCTACTTCTCCCGACTCCCCAACTAAACCTAGTGTAGGGTAAATAAAATTACTACCCAAGCTAGGATAAATTGCCGTTTCTCTTGATTTGTTTTGATATTCTTCAAATGTCATAGTTTAAATTTTGCTTCTAAAAATCTGGGCTTTCAGTTTCACAAATGTTGTCCAGTTCATTAAGGCGCCAAGCGCCTTAATCTTGTTTTTTAAGATTTTGGTTTGAGCTCTCAAGGAGCTCAAACATCCGTATTCAATGTTTTGACAATATTTCAGGCAAACAGTATTTGTCACGTTTTAAAGTTTAAAGTTTCAAGCTTCCACTTTGACACTACTTGGTTTTGTTCTTGTTTCAAGATTATCTCAAACTATACTGTTGTGCGTTATCCATGGTGGAAGTAATTATATTAGTCCCTGAGACACCGCACCGAAAAACCGCTAGC
>MWBX01000033.1 GCA_002069755.1 Parcubacteria group bacterium ADurb.Bin247 | reverse complement strand
TGACAGTCTCTACAAAGATAGTAAAGACACTGATTCTCCCCGAATACTGATCTTTTTTTGAGATGATGTGCTGTTAAGCGAACATTTTCTTGTCCACATATAGGACAAGTCCCGATTGGAAATCCATTGCCATTATTATGGCCATTATTCCCATTAGACTTCCGAGACGAGCCATTCTTTTTCCCCAACATCAATTCCTCCTCAAAATGTACTAAAGTTAATATAACATTTTTTACAAAAAAAAGAAGCGCCCTTAACAAGGGCGCCTCTAATTTTACCTTCAGTAACCCATTCCAGGCATACCCATTCCAGGCATTCCACCAGACATATCATTGTCTTTCTTATCTTCTGGTTTATCGGTAATAGCACATTCGGTTGTCAAAAGCATTGCTGCGGCTGAGGCAGCGTTTTCAAGAGCTACCCTCACAACCTTTTTAGGGTCAATGATTCCTACTTTTACCAAATCTTCGTATTTCATGCTAGAAGCATTAAATCCAAAAGAACCCTCTCCTTCTTTAACTTTCTGTACTACAACCGAGCCATCAACAGCGGCATTTTCAGCAATTTGTCTTAATGGAGCTTCTACTGCCCGTCTCAATATCTTAAGACCGGTCTTCTCATCATCTTCTAAGGCTTCAATTTTATCCAAAACATTAATTGCTCTAATCAGTGCAACACCACCACCAGGAACAACCCCTTCTTCAATGGCTGCTCTAGTAGCAGCTAGCGCATCCTCAGCTTTATGTTGTCTAGCTTTTTGCTCAACCTCGCTTAGAGCACCAACTTTAATAACAGCAACACCTCCAGACAACTTAGCAATTCTTTCTTGAATCTTTTCTTTATCATATTCAGAATCAGTATTCTCCATTATTTTCTTAAGTTGCGCTACCCTGGCTTCGATATTTTCTTTCTCGCCCCGACCTTCTACAAAAGTAGTGTTGTCTTTGGTGGAAACAACTCTTCTGGCTGAACCAAGAGCCTCTAGCTCAACATCTTCAAGCTTCATACCAATTTCTTCCGCTATTACTTGACCACCACACACAATAGCAATATCTTGCAACATTTCTTTCTTAGAATCACCAAATCCAGGTGCTTTTACTGCTAAAACATTTAAAACACCTCTTAATTTGTTTACCACTAAAGTAGCTAGAGCATCTCCGTCTACGTCTTCAGCAACAATCACTAATTCCTTTTTACCCGTTTTAGCAATCTTCTCTAATATTGGTACAATCTCTTGAATTGAAGATATTTTTTTATCAGTTATTAAAATATATGGATCTTCAAGCTCGGCTTCCATTTTATCAGCATTAGTAATCATATATGGAGAAACATAGCCACGATCAAACTGAAGTCCTTTTACTATTTCTTTTTGCAATCCAAATGTTTGAGATTCTTCAATTGTCACCGCACCATCTTTACCAACCTCATTAATAACTTCAGCGATCATATTTCCCATTTCTGGATCTTCGGCTGAAATTGTTGCAACTTGAGCTATTTCTGATTTTTCAGAAACTGGTCTAGATATTCTACCTAATTCTTCAACAATACCCTTAGTTCCCTTTTCAATACCTCTTTTAATTGCTAAAGGGTTAGCCCCTGCAGTAACATTCTTAAGTCCTTCGCTAAAAATCGCACGAGCTAATAACGTAGCAGTTGTTGTTCCATCTCCAGCGGCATCATTGGCTTTAGATGCAACATCTTTAACAATTTCAGCTCCTAAATTCTCTATTTTATCTTCAAGTTCAACTTCCTTAGCAATAGTTACTCCATCGTTAGTAATAACGGGGGAACCATAACCCTTGTCAATAATTACATTTCTCCCCTTTGGCCCAATTGTTGTCTTGACCGAATCGGCTAATTTATCTACACCAATCTTTAACTTTTTTCTTGCTTCTTCGCTATAACTTATTATTTTTGACATATTTTTTTAAAAATTACTCTTCAATAATTGCCAAGATATCGTCTTGCTTGGCAATAAGATAGTTTTTTTCATCGACCTTGATTTCGTTAGGGCCATATTTAGTAAAAAGAACTTTTTGACCTTCTTTTACTTCCATGGCTATTAACTTACCGTTAGAATCTTTTTTACCTGGACCAACTGCAATAACTTTGCCTTCTTCTGAACGATCTTGATCAGCAGTTTTAGGAAGAATAATTCCACCTTTAGTCTGCTCAGACTGTTCAATCGGCTCGATTAATATATTATCCATCAATGGTTTTATTTTCATATTTTTTTATTATTAATTTAGCAAACACGACCTTTGAGTGCTAACTGCATTTTATACAAAATTAAAATGATGTCAAGAGCCTTGTATTTTTTTTATTTTAAAATATAATTATATAATGAAAACAAGAGGATTTACTTTAATAGAATTGTTAATTGTTATTTCCATCATCGGAATACTTGCAGAAACCATGATTGGTTTTTATGGAATGAGAGATGATGCTCGAGACTCTAGAATAATTAACGCCTTAGGCCAAGCGGGTAGTATCGCTAATACAATTGGCGCTATGAATAATAATAATTATAGTGGTGTCTGTGCTGATGCTAGTTCATTTAGTGAAATTGAAGGACTAAATCTTCTAGGTGAGGATATAGAAAGTAGCGGAGGTACTTTAGTTTGCCAATCTAGTTCAACTGGCTACTGCTTTTCATCACATATGATAACAGATAATAGTAAACACTATTGTGTAACAAGAATTCGTTCGGGATACGCAAACAACCCATGTATAAACATGACTTGCACTTTTGACTAAACCTCGATAATAACTGGGAGGACCATTGGTCGTCTTTCGGTTTTTTCGTATAAAAATTGACCAATCTTGTTTCTTAATTCATCTTTAACATAAGTCCAATTTACTGCTCCACCACTACCAGCAGACTTGTTGACGATTTGTATCGTCTTTTTTCTTGTCTGAAAAAGCATAGTCTTTGATTCTCTTAAGTATATAAAACCACGAGATATGATATCAGGAGAGCCCTTTACCTGCCCTTTTTGCTTGTCAACAATAACAATTATGACAAACATACCATCTTCGGCTAACATTTTTCTATCTCTCAAAACAACCTCGCCAACATCACCAACACCTAGACCATCTACCATAACATAGTTAGATGCTATTTTGCTTTGCTCAACAGTTCCTTTTTGTTTTGTAAAATAAACAATATCTCCATTTTCAGCTAATAAAATATTTTCTTCTTTAAAATTCATAGTGTCTATCGCCATATTTTTTAAAGAGGCAAACATAGAATATTGCCCATGAATTGGCATAATATTTTTTGGCTTGATAAGGTTGATAACCTCTTTTATCTCGTCTTGATAAGCGTGCCCACCAGCATGGATATCCATCATTTTATAATGATAAACCTTAGCTCCTTGTCTTAAAATATCGTCTTTTAATTCTTGGACCATTCTTTCATTGCCCGGGATAACAGAAGATGAGAAAATAACAGAATCACCTTTTTTAAAATGGATACTTTGATGTTCTCCATTAGCAATACGCATTAGCGCAGCCCGATCTTCTCCTTGGGCTCCAGTACAAATAATTGTAATTTTGCCATCAGGGTAATCAGCCACATCTTTTGGTTTAATCAATGTTCCCTTTTTAATAGAAACTAATTTTAATTTTCTACATATTTCAATGTTAGTTTTCATACCATTTCCGATAATAGCAACTTTGCGTCCATGCTTTTCCGATAAGGCAATTAATTGCTGAATTCTGTTAACTAAAGAGGAAAATGTAGCCGCGATAATTCGTCCATTAGAATTAACAAATATTTCATCTAAGTTTTCCATTATTACTTTTTCCGACAAAGAATGACCAGGATTCTCAGCTCCAGTTGAATCAATCATTAACAAATCAATGTTTTGACCTCCAATCTCTTTTAGTTTTTCTAAATCACTTGGCTTTTCATTGACTGGACTTGCGTCAAGTTTAAAGTCGGATGTATGAACAATATTAGCAACTGGGGTTCGAATAAACATTCCAAGATTATGCATAATATTATGATTCATATGGAAAAATTCAACCTTAAAAGGATTAAGATTAATCTTAGAACCATTATTTACTTCGGTAATATCTAACTGAACATTATTAGGAAACTCTTCTTGCCGTTTCATAATAATTCCTTTTGTTAATGGCGAAGCAAATATTTTTGGATTACCAATTTTTTCAATAATATACGGTATCGCCCCAATATGATCGTAATGACCATGAGTAAATAAAACTGCTACTATATCTTTTTCTCTACCATCTAAATAGGATACATTTGGAATAATATAGTCTACGCCAGGCATATTTTCGCTTGGCATTTTTAATCCTATATCCACAATTAGTATTTTTTGATCATATTCAAAGAGAGTCATATTCTTACCAATCTCTCCCATTCCTCCCAATGGTATAATTTTTAACTTTTTTTCTTCTTTCATATGTTTTTAATTTTTAAAATAAAGTGCTCTTGGTGGGAGTTGAACCCACACGAGCATATGCTCATACGGCTCTGAACCGTACGCGTCTACCAATTCCGCCACAAGAGCTTAATTTAGAAAAGACAAATCTTCGGGCTCTTTTTTTTCGGGAGCTTCAAATCTTAAATCAGGCACATTGTCATAATTTTCGTTTTTTATCCAACCGTTTAGAGTATAAAAATATGCTGCTCCGCCCTTTTCTTCAATCAAAGAATAATCAGACTTAAAACCATCACAAACCCAATTAGCCATTTTCAAAGACTCTTGACTTGGATTAATTGTAATGTGCCCATAACCCTTAGGAACAATAATGTAGTCTCCTTTTTTTGCCTCTATTGCATAAACATCAACTACATTGTTATCTTTATCTACCTTCTGCATAAGATATATTGCCTGTCCCTCTAAGACAATATATAACTCACCATACTGCTTAGGATGATAATGCCCCTTTGTTTTAACAAATTCTATACCAAGCATTTGGGATGGCATAACGGTGATATCGTAGCGTAAATCACCCCTTCGATCTAGTCCTCGATACATATAATAAAGTTCAATATTAGGAGCTGTTTTTAACCACTTCTTATCATAAACAACACCTTCAATGTCTTTTAAATATCTAATATCTGGATTGATTAAATTCATTTAATTATCCTTTTTGTTTCAGTATACCAATTCTCTATTTTTGAAAAACGATGGGATGGATTAATAATAGTTGTTGGCTCTATGCCACCAACACCATCAAATGCAAAATATAAATAATCAACACTACATAAAAATATTGCTGGATATTTTTCTAATATCGTTTCTTGTATTTTTTCCAAAAGAACAAGTTTCTGGTCATCTTCATTTTCAATTCTTAACATTTCAAGCAAAGTATCGGTATCTTTGTTTTGATACATTGCCAAATTAAGGCCAAATTCAGTTACTTGAGATGAATGCCAAAAAGAAAAAGGATCAATAATAGCATCGTAAGCATTGCCAAAAAGAATCATCTCGTACTTCCTGGGCTTAATAATGTCTCTCTCTAAAGAGTTTTGATCATATGTTACTATTTCTGATTTAACTCCGATTTCTTCCCACTGACTCTTAATTGAATTGGCCATCTTAATCATTAAAGGTTGATCAACTGTAGTTATAGTAAAGGCAAATTCTTCTGTTTCCAACGGTATTTCTTGACATAGTTCATCTAGTTTTGCTCTAGTACTTTTAGCCACCATACCCGTACCACTACTAAAACCAGATGGGGCTAAAATGTCTTCGTAATATTTTTCTTGAAACCTAATAACAGCATCTCGTGTTTCTTGACCATAAAAACCACTCACAGTTCCGTTAGGAAAAATCTCTTCATCATTCTCAGATAAATAAATTAAACAACGTTGAAGGTCTCTAACTGCCTCACCCTGAGAACCAACCTTAAGATCTTTAGTGAAGCTTAATTCTTTTTCTTCTCGAACAACTACATTTCTAAAACCATCTTCACCCAATACAAAGCCCGACGATTCTAAAATATCTTCTGCTTCTTGTAAGTTAAAATCTGGCTCAACCTTAAAATCAAAATTATAAATTTCGGGGATAATGGGAGAACTCACTACTTTACCTTGACCTGCCAAAACATCTTCAACAATTTTCTTTTTATCTATTGCTAAACTTAAAGCTTTTCTTATCTCAATATCATCTATAACCTGATTATTAAAAAATAATGCAAAATATCTAGGAAACTCAAAACGATAACCTTTAAATCTAGTATCACTTGTAATTTGTTGATAATTACTTGGATTAATTACCGAAAAAGCATTAATTTCACCTTTTTTAGCAGCTGATACAAGCTCTTCTTTAGAAGAAAAGAAATTAATTCTAAAATTTGAGATATATGGAGTTTTCCCATGATAATTAGAATTTGGCTTTAAAATTAAAGAGTCAATATTGCCGTCGCTCATTATCCTTTCTCCAATTTGGTAGGGCCCAGAAACTACTGGATCAATATTATAACTTGATAATAAAAAGTTTTGAGGAGTAACGTCTTGCCATATGTGTTTAGGGATAATCTTTAAAGCTAATTTATTAACAAACATTGGCGATGCCTGATCTAGCTCAAACAAAACCTCAAGCTCTGATAACTCTTCAACGTCTATACCCATCCAATCAGGGCGTAGTGGACTTCTGTAATCTGGATCTTGAATAACCTTAATAGTAAATACAACGTCAGATGCTGTGATTTTTTCTCCATCTGACCACCTTAAATTGTCTCTAAGTTTTAAAGTATAAGAGTTTTTTTCTTCTATTATCTCTTCGGCAAGGTTAAAAACAAAACCATCTTCAAAATCATAATCTATCAAACTAGAAAACAATAATTCAACAACATCTCTATCAGCATCATTAACCGCACTATATATTGGATTAATAAAATTAGGATATCCGACAATACCCTCAGTATATAACCCTCCATATGTTGGCACTACTTCAGTGTTATTAATATAAAAACAATAAGAAAAACCAACCAACGAAACAAAAAATATCAAAACAAGAGCATAAAATAAAGCTCTCTCTTCTTTGTTTAAAACCCTAACAAAAAACCGAGATTGCGACCATGATGGCAAACTTTTTGGCCAAAAACCCTTTATCCTATCCTTTAATTTAGACATTCTTTGAGAGAAAACTACAATAAGTTGATTATAGCCAAAATTACAAAAAGTACTCCTAAAACAATAGTTCCGTTGAAAATATGCTTCTGGACTCCTCGTTTCGCCGAGTAACTACCTGATCCATCTTGACCAAACGCAGTACCAAGACCAGAATCACCTTGTTGTAATAATATTAAAGTAATCAAACCAACAGCTACCAATATTTGTAAAATTGGGAGTAAATTATTCATTACCTTTTAGCTAAAATAATATTTAATACCCAAAGTATTACAGTAGCAATAAATAACTGAGTAAAGCTATTAAATATCTTTTCTAGAATTAAAACATCAACAATCCAAACAATAGCCATATTAAGGAACAGTGAAAATACTCCTAGCGTTAATATCTTTAACGGAAATGTTAATATATCTAGTATCGGCTTTACTGCAAAGTTAATTATCCCTAGAGCAAATCCAGCTAAGGCTAGAGATGCAAGTGTTCCTTCAAATTCAACTCCAGGAATACCGGTTGCAAGCCATATACCCAATACACCAGCTATAATATATGCAGAGAATCGTTTCATTAATTATACTTATAGCAGAATATACAATTTTGGTCAATAAGCACCCCCATCTACTATCCTGCCAATCTCTTCCTTCTTCTTATCAATTTTAAATTGATTTGTTGCCTCAATATTAATTCTCAGTAATGACTCAGTATTAGACTTTCTAATATTCGCTCTCCAATCACTATACTCAATAGATAACCCATCTATTTCAGATATTTTAGCATCAAAATAAAATTGTTTTAATCTGGCAAATACACCATCGTCCTCTACTTTCCGATTAATCTCTCCCGAAATTAAATATTTACTTTGTATTTTTTTCAACTTCTCCCAAAAATTATCATCATTAGATATTATCTCTAAAACAATCAATAATGGAATTATTCCGGTATCAGAATACCAAAAATCTTTAAAATATGTGTGCCCACTTGATTCTCCGGAAAATATAGCACCATTCTTTCTCATAGTAGCCTTGATAAATGAATGTCCGACTCTTTCTAAAATAGCTTCTCCGTTATTTTTTTTAGCAAAATCTATTAATGCCCAAGTATATCTTGGATCGTAAACTATCTTGCCCCCTTTATGCTTTTTAAGCATATAATCTATTAAAAAAGCATTAATGTGATAGGGGTGAATAAAATTACCATACTTATCAAAGAAAAAAACTCTATCAGCATCAGCGTCCCAAGCAACACCAATATCAACGTTAGACTTTTTAACAAAATTACTAAACTCAATTCTGTTTTGCTCTTGAAAAGGATCTGGTTGACCCTTAGGAAACGTGCCATCAAGAACATTATTAAGACCAACTAATTTAAAGTCAAAACCACCAACCTTTTTTACTTTATTTAATACAACCCCCTCGAATCCAAAATTAGGATTGTAAGCAATTTTAAACGAGCCTATCTTCTTACTGTCAACAAAACCAACAACAAACTTGGCAAAATCGTCCAACACTTCTTTAGAAAAAACTTTCCCTTTCTTTTTTTTATCATCATATATTCTCTTAATAATTAAATTTTTAATTTGATCAATACCATTATCCAACGATATTGGAATAACATTATCGCCAACCATTTTAAAACCATTGTACTCTCTAACATTGTGCGATGCTGTAACTTGTATTCCACCACCATAATTATAGTTGCCAACGGCAAAATACATCATCTCGGTAGAAACCAATCCAATGTCAACTACATCTATACCCCCATCTACTAAACCACCAACTAATGAACTTTTTAATGCCTCGGAATGAGTTCTAACGTCCATTCCTACAACTACTGGCTTAGATGGCTTAAATACTTTAGCATAGGCAAGACCAATACTATATGCCACCTCTTCATTTATCTGTTCGGGATAAACACCTCGAATATCGTAAGCTTTAAATATTTTTTGATCTATTTTCATGTACTACATCTTACAATGCTTGATTAATTTAATCAAGTCTGCTATAATGCCGCCATGATGAAAAAGTACGAATTATCCTGTCTTGTGTCTCCAATGTTTAGCGAAAAAGACATTTTAGAAACACAGATAAGCATAGTTAATAAAATAGAAGCCAATGAGGGAAGATTAATAACTCAAAAGGCCGATGTTGCTAAAAGACCTTTTGGTTATGAAATAAAAGGATATAGTGACGGATATTTAATTTCTTTTGTTTTTGAATTAGAGCCTAAAAACTTAGCTAATATTGAAAATAAATTAAAAGAAAAGAAAGAAATATTAAGATATCTTCTTGCTTTTAAAAAAGATGTCAAAATTGATAAAAGACCAACTCCAAGATTTAAGCCAGAACAAAAACCAACTCAAAAAGTTGAATTAAAAGAAATTGATAAAAAAATTGAAGAAATTCTCAGTGAATAATTATGAATTTAAACAAAGCCATATTAGTTGGAAGACTAACTAAAGACCCAGAGTTAAGGGCTCTACCAAGCGGACAAAATGTTGCATCTTTTGGTATGGCAACCAATAGATACTTTAGTGATAAGTCTGGTCAAAAACAAGAAGCTACCGAATTTCATAATATTGTTTTGTTTGGACGTCTTGCAGATGTTGCTTCTCAATACCTCAAAAAAGGATCAATGGTTTTAATAGAAGGCCGAATACAAACAAGAAGTTGGCAGGATAACGAAGGAAATAAAAAATATAAAACTGAAATAGTTGGCGAATCTATACAACTTGGTCCTAAAAACACACAAATGCCAGACACAACAAACCAATTAAATAAAGAAGAAATCCCAATTATTCAAAAAGAAGAAGAAGATATTGATATTAAAGATATACCATTTTAATTAAAAAGATATGGAATGCTATTTTTGCAAAAACAATGTAAAAGAAATTGATTTTAAAAATACCGAATTATTAAAGAAATTTACTTCAGGTATGGAAAAAATTAAAGGCAAGAAAAAAACTGGTACTTGTTCGTACCACCAAAGAAAACTAGCTCAAGCAATAAAAAGAGCTAGAAATTTAGGACTTTTGCCTTACAGTCCTAAATAACTATTTTTTAAAAATCTTTTTTCGAATTTCCTCGGTAATACGAGGATTTTCTTTTAAGAAACTTTTAGCACTCTCAGTACCCTGACCCATTTTGGTATCTTCGTATTGAAACCAAGAACCAGACTTTTTAATAATTCCTTCTTTAAGAGCGATATTAATAATATCTCCCTCATAGGATATTCCTTCGTTATAGTAAATATCAAATTCAGCAACCTTAAATGGTGCTGCAACTTTATTTTTAACTATCTTTGCTTTTACCCTACTACCAATAATCTCTTCTCCTTGTTTAATTTGAGCAATTCTTCTTAAATCTATTCTTACTGAAGAATAGAACTTTAGTGCTAAACCGCCTGAAGTTGTTTCGGGATTACCCCAACTAACACCAATTTTCATTCTTGTTTGGTTTAGAAATATTACCGAAGTCTTAGTTTTGTATATTATACTAGATAGCTTTCTTAATGCCGAAGACATTAGCCTAGCCTGAAGACCAACATGGACATCGCCAACCTCTCCAGCTATTTCTGCTTTAGGGGCAAGAGCTGCGACTGAGTCTATCACCACAACATCTACTTCTCCTGAACGAACCAAAGCTTCTACAATTTGCAGAGCTTGCTCACCTGAATCTGGTTGAGATATTAAAAGATCGTCGGTATTAACTCCAATTCTTTTAGCATAATCCGGATCAAGAGCATTTTCAGCATCAATAAAAGCACCTATACCTCCCTTTCTCTGAGCCTCAGCCAAGACATGCAAAGCAAGAGTTGTTTTACCACTAGACTCAGGACCAAATATTTCAACAACTCTTCCACGGGGAATGCCACCAACGCCCAAAGCCATATCTAGAGATATTGAACCTGTTGATATACTATCAACATCTACTGGGCTAATCTCTTTCATTTTCATAATAGCACCTTCGCCAAACCTACTCCTTATATCATCAATAGATTCTTGGAGATTTTGATTTTCTTTTCTTGTTTTTTTTGCCATATATTTTTATTATACTTTATATAATATCATATTTATACTGATATACAAGAAGCGCCTTAATTTAATATTAGCCCCTCGATAACAAGCGGTATGGATCAAAAGTATTACAACCAACAGTGGAATAACTCAAACTCAAGTACCAATACCAAACATTATCACCCGATGTTAATCCGGTAAAAACAGAGAGTCTTGCCAGTTATTACTTTTTAATCTATACTCACAGCTGATTATTCCATCTAATATTGGACATTCTTCTAGAGTTATTATATGCCAACCATATGAAAATTATTATCAAACCCCCTTCCACTCATCACTGCCACTATCTTCAATATTTCTAGTATAAACCTCTCTTGGCTTGGCACCATCTGCTGGACCAACAACACCACGCTCCTCCATCATATCTATTAATCTAGCGGCTCGAGCATAACCAACTCTTAGTCTTCTTTGTAAAAATGATGCCGATGCTTTTTTGTTCTCAATAACAATTGTTCTTGCTTCTTCGTATAATGGATCGTTTTCACCATCGTAAAAATCAAATGTTCCTTCGGTTGCCTCTTCTAGCCCCTTTTCCAAATCTTCGCATAGCGAATCTCCCTCCATGGTTTCACCATACTCGGTCTTAATCCAATTTACAACACCTTTAATTTCTTTTTCTGAAACATAAGGAGCTTGAACTCTTTTAGGTTTAGGCATATCTCCAGTAACATAGAGCATATCTCCAGCGCCTAGAAGCTTTTCGGCCCCAGCAGTATCAATAATTGTCCTAGAGTCTACTTGTGATGCAACCTGAAATGAAACTCGAGAAACGATATTAGCCTTAATTAAACCAGTAATTACCTCTACTGATGGTCTTTGAGTAGCTAATACAAGGTGTATACCTGTAGCTCTAGCCATTTGAGCCAGCCTCACAATCTTGGGCTCAATTTCTTTACCCTTAGAAACCATTAAATCAGCTAACTCATCAACAATAATTACAATGTATGGCATAACCTCCATTGGCTCATTGCCCTTCTTTTTGTTATTCTTTGAAACCAAATCATTATAGCTTCCGATATCACGAGTTTTGGCTTCTGACATTACCTTTAACCTTCTTTCCATTTCTAGCACAGACCATTTTAACACATTACTAGCACGATCCACATCAAAAATAACAGGACACAAAAGATGTGGTGTATCTTTAAAATGACTGAATTCTACTCTTTTTGGATCAACTAATATTAATCTCAGTGTCTCAGGGGTATTATTGTATAGTATACTTAGTATCAAGGTATTTAAGAATATTGTTTTGCCCGAACCAGTAGATCCAGCAACTAGCAAGTGAGGCATCTTTTCTAATCGAGTATATACTGCAATTCCAGAAACATCTTTACCCATTGCTATTGGCAGTCTTGCTCCAATCTTTTGATAATCAGGAGATTCAATCATATTTCTTAACCTAACTTCGGCTCTTATCTTGTTAGGTATTTCAACTCCAACCAAAGATTTACCTGGAATAGGTGCTTCTATCCTAATAGAGTGAGCCGCTAAAGACAAAGATAAATCATTAGACAAAGATGTTATTTTAGAAAGTTTAATCCCCTCAGCTGGTTTAAGAGTATACTGGGCCACTGTTGGACCAACATTCACTCCCGACATTTCTACAGGAATATCAAAATCCTCTAGTGTTTTTTTAATAATCGCCGAATTAACTTTAATGTCTCCAGTACTAGGAGCACCACTTTCAGATTCTAACAAATCTAGTGGTGGCAATTTGAATCCGTTTAGGTTTTTATCAGGCAAAACATCTTCTTTTACTGGTTCAGGCTTTTTTTCTTCTTCTTTTTTTACTGGCTCATCAAATTTTAATTCTTTCTCTTTAAATTCGGAATTTTTACCAATAACCCACCTAAATATTTTAGAAGTAAAAGATTCTTTTAGTTCATCATTTGTCCTCAAAACAGATGGTAGAGAAAGTAATTGTAAAAACACTAAACAACCACCAAAGATAAAAGCGGTAAAAACAAAAAGAGCAATCCAAAAATCAAACAATTTAATTAATGGGCTACCAATTAAATCACCAATAGTACCACCGGCATTATCAATCTCTAAAATGTTAGAGCTAGAAAGTATTTCCAACATTCCCGAAAAACCAATCGCAATTAACAAAAAGCTTGCCACCATTGGAACAGCAAACCTCTTGTATTTTGTTTTAATTACTACCAAACCAACAAGGAATAGGGCTATTGGCATAATGTATACCGCCAATCCTATAAAAGATGTAAAGAAATCTTTTAGATATTCACCGGCCATTCCAGATAAACCAAAGAAGGAAAAAAACATCACAATAGCAAACAAGAAAAACAATATTGATATGATTGTCTTTTTTATCTTTTTGGGCAAAGGAAAAAACTTTCCCCCTTTGCTATCGGCAACCTTAGATTTTGTTTTTTTGACCACTTTTTATTTTTTCTTATTAAACCCAGTTCCGGCAGGAATTATCTTACCTATTATAACATTTTCTTTAAGCCCACGCAATTTATCTTCCCTGCCTTCTAGCGCTGATTTAATTAAAACACGAGATGTTTCTTGAAATGATGCTGCTGATAAGAAAGAATCAGTACTGAGCGCAACATTGGTAATACCTAACAATATTGGAACAGCAACTACTTCTTTCTTACCTTCTTTTTTCAATTTTTCATTAATTTCAAATAATTTTTCTTTCTCTATCACCTCCCCTGGTATTAAAATAGAATCGCCCTCATCTTTTACCTTAACTCTTGAAAACATTTGCCTAATAATCACTTCTATGTGCTTATCGTGAACATTAACACCTTGAGAAACATATATCTTTTGAACTTCGGTTCGAATATATTCTTGAGCTGCCTTGATCCCATCATTTTTGAAAACATCTTTAATATCTAGGTTTCCAGAAGAAAGAATATCTCCTTTTTTAATCTTTTGACCCTTTTCAACTAAAATCTCAGCTTTAGGAGAGACTTTGTATTCAATAACATCACGCTTAGACTTTTTGTCATCTTCGCTCTTGGCAATCTTTACCCGAATAACTCCATCAGGCATAATTTCTTGAACAACTCCATCTGTCTTA
Organism: Parcubacteria group bacterium ADurb.Bin247; assembly: GCA_002069755.1. Lineage (GTDB taxonomy): Bacteria > Patescibacteriota > Minisyncoccia > Minisyncoccales > CSSED10-335 > MWBX01. Next base: position 6,060 of record MWBX01000033.1, on the reverse strand, counting down.
GCCATTTCTGCTTTTCCACCAGGAATCCTAACTTCAAATATTTCTTGAACGCGAGGTAAGCCCAATGTAATGTCACCTCCGCCAGCAACTCCACCAGTATGAAAGGTTCTCATAGTAAGCTGTGTTCCCGGTTCACCAATTGCCTGAGCGGCAACAATACCAACCGCTTCACCAAGATTAACTTCTTTATTAGATCCAAAATCCCAACCATAACATTTTTTACAAACCCCCCTTATTGTCTTACAAGTAAGTAAAGATCTCACTCTTACTGATTCAATTTTGTCATCGGCCATAATATTGTCAGCAGCGCGCCAATCAATAATTTCACCTTTTTTAACTATGTCGCCAATATTTTCCATTGCAACTCGTCCAACAATTCTAAAGGCAAGATCTTGATCAATTTCATCGGTTTCTTTTTTAGTAATAACAATACCCTCGGTGTCTTTACAGTCATCTTCTAGGACAATAACTTCGTGAGAAACATCAATCAACCTTCTAGTTAAATAACCTGCTGTTGCCGTTCTAAGGGCAGTATCAGCAGTTCCCTTTCTGGCACCATGAGTTGATATAAAATACTCTAACACATCAAAACCTTCCTTAAATGAGCTTTTAACAGGAAGTTCTATTGTCTGACCAGCTGGATTAGCTACTAAACCTTTCATTCCTGCCATTTGTACCGGCTGAGACCATGAACCTCTAGAGCCAGAGTCAATGATTGTAAACACTGAACCATATTCTCCCAAAGTCTTAGGAACCATTTTCTCTATTTCTCTTTTAGCTTTGTGCCAAATTTCAATATTTTTTTCTTTTTTCTCGTCCTTAGAAAACAATCCTTTTTTGTAAAAGCTCTCCACTTTTTCTACCTCATCAATAGCCTTCTTAATAATTTCTTCTTTTTCTTCAGGAACAGTTAAATCGCTCATACCCCAAGAAACACCAGATCTTGTAGAGTACTCAAATCCGAGATCTTTCATTTTATCTAGCGTTTCTTGTGCTATTTTTTTACCATAATTTTTAATAACATCACGAACTACTCGTCTAATATTTTTAGAATTCATCAAGTCGTTTTGAAATTGAAAACCCGAAGGTAAAATTTTATTAAATATTATTCTACCAACACTAGTTTCTATTAATCCATCTTCGGATTGGATTTTAACCAAAGATCTTAAATCTATGTGACCAAATTCTTGAGCTAATAAAGCATCTGAAAAAGAACCAAAAAACATACCTTCTCCCTTACCCTCTTTTATAATCTTAGTTAACCAATAACAACCCAAAACAATATCTTGACTAGGAGAAACACTAGGCAAACCGGTTGCAGGTTTTAGTAAGTTTTCAGAAGATAACATAATCTCGCGAGCTTCTTTTTGAGCTTCATCGGATAAAGGTAAATGGACTGCCATCTGGTCTCCATCAAAGTCAGCATTAAAAGCGCTACACACTAAAGGATGAAGCTGAATTACATTGTCTTCTATTAAAACTGGCTCAAATGCCTGAAAACCTAAACGGTGTAGAGTTGGAGCACGATTAAGCAAAACAACTTTATTTTTAACAACATCTTCTAATATTGCCCATACTTCATCTATTTCATCTTCTATTAAACGTGTAGCGCCACGAACATTATATGCTAATTCTTTTTTTAATATCTGTCCGATTATGAAAGGCTTAAATAGTTCTAGAGCCATCTTTTTAGGTAAACCACACTGATATAGTTTAAGCTGTGGACCAACCACAATTACTGAACGACCAGAATAATCTACTCTTTTGCCTAAAAGATTATGTCTAAACCTTCCTTGCTTACCCTTGAGCATATCACCTAAAGATTTTAATAATCTTCTGCCACCAGTAGTGGACTGTGTCGTAACGCCCTTTCTCATTTCGTTATCAATAAGAGCATCTACTGACTCTTGCAACATTCTTTTCTCGTTACGAACAATGACATCAGGAGCTCCAATTTCAAGTAAATATTTTAATCTATTATTTCTATTAATTACTCTTCGGTATAAATCATTTAAGTCAGATGAAGCATAGCGCCCACCGTCTAGTTGAACTATTGGCCTTAAATCAGCTGGCAAAACAGGAATAACGGTTAAAAACATCCACTCAGGCCTTATACCGGCCATATTCATACTTTGAAACATCTTTAATCTTTTTTGGATTTTAATTCTTTCTCCAGCAGGAGCTTCTGCAATCTTCTTTTTTAGGTCTTTTATTAACTCTTTGATGTTTATCTTTTCAAAAACTTTTCTTAATGTTTCAGCACCAGTACCTGCTTCAAATATTTCTCCATATTTTATAGATAAGTCATAGTATTCTACCTCAGACAAAATACTAAGTGGCTGAAGTCTTCCAAGCTCTTCTTCAGACTTTAGTTTAGCTAATTTTAACTCTTGTATCTTTTCTTTAGATTCTTTTTGAGCTTCAAAAGTTTTAAGTTTTTGATTAAACTCTACATCTATTTCTTGAGCAACTCTACTTTTTTCTTCATAATTAACATCGGTAATCATATAGGCAGCAAAGTAAATCACCTTTTCCAATTTTTGCATAGGAATATCTAAAACCATTCCTATTCTAGAAGGAATTCCACGTAAAAACCAAATATGTGAAACCGGACAAGCAAGTTTAATATGGCCCAATCTCTCGCGACGAACCGATGCTTTAGTAACCTCCACCCCGCATCGATCACAAACAATACCCTTATATCTTATTTTTTTATATTTACCACAATAACATTCATAATCTTTTTCTGGTCCAAAAATCTTTTCACAAAACAAACCATTTTTCTCAGGTCTTTGATTGCGATAATTTATTGTCTCAGCTTTAGTGATTTCTCCATGAGACCATTCTAAAATCTTGTCTGGAGAAGCCAACATTATTCTTATTGAATCTAAATCTTCAACCCTCATATTATTATATTTTAATTAATAAAATTATTCTTTTTTAGTTTCTTTAATTTCAATCCCTAAAGATAATGCTTTGAGTTCATTAACTAAAAGATTGAATGATGACGAAACATTAGGTTTTTTAATTGGTTCACCTTTTAGTATCGCTTCGTAAGCAACTGCTCTTCCCACAACATCATCTGATTTAATGGTTAACATTTCTTGAAGTAAGCTGGCAACACCATAACCTTCTAGAGCCCAAACTTCCATCTCTCCTAGTTTTTGTCCACCAAATTGTGCCTTTCCACCAAGTGGTTGCTGAGTAATTAAAGAATAGGGTCCAATTGATCTGGTGTGAATTTTATCTCTCACCATATGAATCAACTTCATAATATACATTACACCAACTGTTACATCTTGAGGAAATGGCTCCCCTGTTCGACCATCGTAAAGAGTAATCTTACCATTCTCAGGTAATCCAACTTCTTTTAAGCTTGCTTTAATATCTTCCTCGGTTGCACCAGAAAACGACGGAGTAATAGCAACATAATTACCTTTTTGAGCGGCCCAACCTAAATGAGTTTCTAATATTTGACCAATATTCATTCTAGAAGCAACAGAAAGTGGGTTTAGTATAATATCAACTGGAGTTCCGTCTTCCATATATGGCATTTCTTCTACTGGCAATACCTTTGAAATAATACCTTTGTTTCCATGACGTCCAGCTAGCTTATCACCAGCTTCTATTCTTCTCATTTCGGCAATTTCTACCTCAACTCTTTTTATTACCCCCGGATCAAGTTTATGACCATCAGCTCTAGAAAAAATCTTGATATTAACAACTCGACCTCTCTTGCCATGTTCCATAACTAGAGAAGTATCTTTTACATCTTTAGATTTTTCTCCAAATATTGCCTTTAATAATCTTTCTTCTGCTGTCATATCTGTTTCTCCTTTTGGTGATATTTTTCCAACTAATATATCTCCTGGTCCAACTTCGGCTCCTACCATAATTATTCCGTCTGCATCTAAGTCTTTTAGTTTCTTTTCAGAAACATTGGGAATATCACTAGTAATTTCTTCTGGTCCAAGTTTAGTTTCTCTAACATCGCAAGAAACACTTTCTATATGAATAGATGTATAAGTATCTTTTTGAACCAATCTTTCAGAAATGATAATAGCGTCTTCAAAATTAAGACCTCTCCATGGCAAAAAAGCAACTAAAATATTTTTACCTAAAGCCATTCTACCATCAACAATGCCACCACCATCGGTTAAAATGTCTCCTTTTTTAACTTTTTGACCCTTAGTAACCCTTGGCCTTTGATGAAAACAAGTATATTGATTAGTCTTTTTAAATGTTTTAAGATCATATCGTGTATCTGATTTTCCATCACTAATCACTATATGATTACCATCAACTGCTGTAACAGTACCCGAAACATCGCTAATAATAATTTGACCAGAATCAGTTGCAACTCTACTCTCCATACCAGTTGCTACTAACGGTGGTTCAGGGTTAACCAAAGTTACTGCTTGACGTTGCATATTAGAACCCATTAATGCTCTATTAGCATCGTCGTTTTGAAGAAAAGGAATACAAGATGTAGCCACCGAAATAAACTGCTCGGCACAAACATCTATAAAATCTATTTTATTCTTATCAATAAGACCTGGCTCACCCTTTATCCTAGCTCCTACTTTATTTTCTATAATATTGCCCTCATCATCGGTAATAGTTCCTCCATGAGCAATATTGTATTTTTCTTCTTCGTAAGCATTAAAGTAATGAACTTCTGATGTTACTCTACCATTTTCAACTTTATAATATGGAGTCTCAATAAATCCATATTTATTAATCTTAGCAAACGAAGCTAGGTGAACCACAAGACCTACATTACCACCTTCTGGAGTTTCTATCGGACAAATTCTTCCATAGTGAGAAGGTTGCACATCTCTAGCTTCAAAGCCAGCCCTTTCTCTTGTGAGCCCGCCAGGACCAGTAGCAGTTAATCTTCTTTTATGCTCTAATTCTGATAAAGGATTTTCATTATCCATAAACTGTGATATCTGAGAAGAAGTAAAAAACTCTCTAACCATAGACATAAAAGGCCTTACATTTACTATCTGAGCTGGATTAATATCGCTAGACTCTAATGTTGACATTTTATCTTTAATATGTCGCTCCATTCTTATAAGACCCAATCTTAGCCTGTTTTCTAGTACTTCTGCAAAAGCCCTCACTCTTCGATTACCTAAGTGATCAATTTGATCTGGTTTAGCTAAAGGGTCATTATTAAGTCTAATAATCTCTTTTAACACCTCTAAAATATCCTCATACCTTAATACTCGATCTTCGGTAGTAATCTCTTCTTTTTGCTTTTCAGTATAATTAAGTTTTTGCAACATTCTCCATCGTCCAACTTCTGAAAGATCATAGCGAGCAAAATTAAAGAAAGTATTCTCTACAAGTTCAAGGGCTGTCTCTGGTGTAGCAATATCACCCGGTCTCAATCTTTTATAAACTTCAACTAATGCCTCTTCTCTTGTTTTGGCCTCATCTTTAGCTAGAGTTTCTTCAATATATCTCACTTCTCCAGTGTCAACATCTTTAAATAATTCTTTAATATCATCTTCTGTTATTTCTTTTGGCAACAAAGCTCTTAAAAAAGTAGTTGCCGATACCTTTCTCTTTTTATCTATTTTTACAGCCAAAACTCCCGTTGGTTCTGTCTCTATTTCTAACCAAGCGCCTCTATTGGGAATAATTTTTGCTCCAAAGAAATTTTTACCTTGAACAAATTGAGAAGTAAAAAAGATACCCGAAGATCTAATAAGTTGAGATATAGCGACTCTCTCTACTCCATTTATTATAAAAGTTCCCCGCTCAGTCATAATGGGGAAATCAGCTAAAAACATTTCTTGGCTTTTAGATTCTTTGGTTCTTAGGTTAACTAATTTAACCAAAACCCTCATTGATGCTTCATAAGAATCATTATTTATCTTTGCCTCTTCATCATTATCATACTTAGGCTTATCCATTTTGTAATCTACAAAATATAACTCCCACTCTTTGCCAGTATAGTCTCTTATCGGCGAAATTTCCTTAAATAAATTGATTATTCTTTCGTCCCAAAGCCTTTGCCAACTATCTTTTTGAAGAGATAGAAGATGAGGA
>MWBX01000032.1 GCA_002069755.1 Parcubacteria group bacterium ADurb.Bin247 | reverse complement strand
TATTTTAGAAATTAACGAAGCAGTAGTGCTTTTACCTTTAGTTCCAGTAATACCAATTACAATGCCATTGCAATTATTTAGAAATATATCTGTTTGTGATGTAATTATTTGATTTTTCTTAATTAGTGGTTTTATTAAATTTTGTGATATTCCTGGTGATTTTATAATCACATCGCAGCTCTTTATTTTTTCTAAATAGTTATTTTTGATTTTTTTATCTGCAATTGTGATATTTTTGCAGTGTTTTTTTAAAAAATTAAAAGTATCTTGGCCTTCTTTTCCAAAACCTAAGATTAATATCCTTTTGTTTTTCAAATATTCAATCTTCATTTTTTAAGCAATAAATCCTTTCCTTAATAAGAAAAGACCTATAATGAATATTAATATCATATAGATCTTCATATTCATCATTTTGGACAAGAAAATTATAGCTATTCTTGGTTTAGTAATATATACCATTCCTTTGATTATTGAAGCCCAAGCAAAAATGGTGATAACGAGCGTCCAATTTAATTCCCAGATATTATGTATGGCGACTATTATTGCACCAATAACAATACTTAATAGTCCCAATGGAAAAGTATGTTCTTTTATCTTTTCAAGGTTTATATTTTTTAGAAACTCTGTTTTATCAAACCAGTATAGTGCTGGAATGATTGTTAAAATTATACCTAATATTTTAGCTAACAAAATTGATTCATTCATTTTATTAATGTTAATACTACACCAATAATAGCAAATATTACGCCTATTATCCAAAACCTCATAGTTATTTTATATGGTGGCCATTCCAATGCTTCAAAATGGTGATGTATTGGGGCAGCTAAGAAAACTTTCTTTTTAAAATATTTTTTAGAAAATAGTTGGATGATAACTGAACCTGAAGAAAGAACTAATAAAAATGCGATAATTGGCAATACCGCAACAGCGTCTGTTAAGAATGCAATTGTGGTTAGTGTCGCGCATAAACCTATTATTCCTGTTTCTCCCATATAGAATCTGGCTGGGGGTATGTTGTACCATAAAAATGCTAATATTGTTCCCACGATTATTGCTGAAAAAGCTGCTAAATCAAATTGTTGTTGTACTAAAGCTATTGTAGCATAGGCTCCAAATATTGAAGCAAATGTACCTCCAGCCAAACCATCTAGACCATCTATTACTCCCCCACTATAGGTTGCAACCATAACTAAGACGAATAAGGGAATGTACAGAAAGCCAATGAAAACATCACCCATTCCTGGAATATATATCGTGGTGATGCCTAATTTGTAATAAAACCAAAGTCCTCCTATAAGACCCAACAACCCCATAAGTGCTAATCGGTATTTTAGACTAAAACCTCCTCCGATATATTTGTTAGTTTTATTCCAAAAAGATTTTAACAGTTTGTTTTTTGGTTCTGGTGCAACTTGAAGTAAATCATCAAATAATCCGATTATTGATGCAAATACTAGGGCAAATAATGGTAACCATGTTTGTTCTCTACTCAGAAAGTTGAGCTTGTCTATCCATGCGATATCAGTTATTGATGATAAGAAATATAGTGAAAAGGCCAAAATAAGAGTTGTTACCCAAATTAATATACCACCCATTCTGGGCACATTTACCTCTCTTTCTGAATGATATTTTTTAAAAAAGGGAATATCTTTTCCGTCTATCGAAATATCTCTTACTTTCTTTTTCCAAAGCTTATTTTTGTATAAGAAATTAGTTAAACAAGGGGTTATCAAAAAGGCAACTAAAAACCCTAAAGATCCTAAAAACAATACTTTAATAATATCAATAGAATTTATATCCATGTTTGCCAATTATATGCTTGGTTTATCCAGTTGATTAGTGTTTTAGTTTCACCAAAATGATCACTAGATCCAAGTATAATTGTTATTAAATAATAATTATCTTTTTCAAATACCAATAATAAACACTTACCCGCTTTAACCGTATATCCGGTTTTACCACCAATTATATTATTGTTTTCTCCAAATAATAATTCGTTGGTGTTTGTTATTTCTTTTTTAAACGCCCCATCAGATGTTTTTAAAGTAAATTCTTTAGTGGATAGTATTTCCCAGATTATAGGATAATTTATTAAATTTTTGGTAAGGATAAGCAAGTCTTTGGTTGTAGAATAATTAGATTGATTAGAATCTAGTCCAGTTGGATTTGAGAAATATGTTTTATTCATACCCAACTCCTTAGCTTTTTGATTCATTTTTAAAACAAATGGTTCGGCAGTTTTATCGTAGTTGTAGAGATTTCTTTTTTCAGCTAAGGCATAAGCGGCAGTATTGCTAGAGCCTATTAGAGCTGAATACAAAAGATCTTTTACTTTGTATGTTTCACCAGGATAAAAACCGAAGTTATCTTGTAAGAAAGCTTCTTCGCTTATAATGATTTCTTCATTCAAATTATATTCTTCTAAAACAATTAGAGCTGTCATTAGTTTGGTAATACTTGCTATATGAAGTTGTTTGCCAGGGTCTTTTTCAAAAAGGAATTTGTCATTTTCTAAATCGGTTAGTGTGACTAAAACTCCTTTTGCAGTAATATCGGGAGAGCTAATAGTCCAGTCTCTTAGTGGTACAAAAGATTTATAATATTCAATATATGGGTTATTTGGATTTGGTTCAATTACGGAGGCTAATTCATTAGTTGCTTTTATTATATAATTGGTTACCCATATTGCAGTAATAATAAAAGCAATTAAAAATATTCTGATAACGGTTTTTTTATTCTTCATCTTTGATAATTTTTATATTTAATTCTTTTAATTGCTGATTTTTTATTTTTGATGGTGCGTTTATCATTAAGTCTCTTGCGTCACCTCCTTTTGGAAATGCAATCACTTCACGGATATTATCTTCATTGAGAAGAATTGATATAAATCTATCAAATCCTAAAGCTAGTCCACCATGAGGTGGAACTCCATAATCAAATGCATTGAGTAGGTGGCCAAAATTAGACTGGATTTCTTCTTTTTTGTGACCTAGAATTTCAAATACCAATTCTAATAATTCTTTGTTATACGAACGCAATCCTCCTCCACCAACTTCTTCTCCATTCAATACTAAATCATATTGAAATGCTTTTACTTGTTTTGGATCTTCTTTTATTTTTTTTGGGTCAGTTTCTACTGTTCTAGAAAACGGATTATGCATTGCTTCCCATTTTTTGTCTTTTTCTGACCATTCAAACATTGGAAAATCAACCACCCATAAAAATGCTAAATCGTCTTTATCTTTTCTAATATCGGGTTTATCTGTTTGATATTGCTCCATTGCTTCATTATAAGTTATTATCGGAAAAGGCTTTTGAGCTATTTTTTTATCAGGAAATACTTTTGTAATCATTTCAATTACCATTTTTTCAACGATTTCCATTATTTCTTCTTGGTCCATAAAAGACATTTCCAT
>MWBX01000031.1 GCA_002069755.1 Parcubacteria group bacterium ADurb.Bin247 | reverse complement strand
ACCCGAGTGGTAGGGATCTTTCCTACCACTGATTCCTATCTCCGGTTGGTCACCAGTTATCTCATTGAGTATACTGAAGATTGGATGAGTAGTAAAAAGTACATTAGTTCTGAAGCCATTACCAAGCAACAAGTAGAGCTTCTAAAGATAGCCTAAAAAAAGAAAAGAAAACAAAAAGAAAAAAAGAGGCTGTGGATAGATGGACAACCCTGCGGGTTGACCACAGATCCACAGCCCGACGACTCATGAATAGTTATTCACTAAAACAACAGAAAAAATTGGCCAAATAGAAAGGTCGTATTCTTCTCTTTATTTTTACCTTACATATTCATAAAGAGGAGGTGAATCAATCGAGTAATTTTTCAAAGAGAGATGACTTTTCATTCAAGTAAGGTCATCTCTGTGTTCAAAAAGAGTCTCCGGTGTTTACTAAGAGTAAATTGCGAACATTATTTGACACATACCTTTATTCTGACTCCAATCTTTTTATTTCAATTTTAATCTCTTCAATAACATCTGTATTATAAATGATTTTTTTCTTACCATCCGTTATTGAAATAATATAGAATACCTTACCCCCAAATTTAGCAGTGAATTTTTCATGTGTGTTTTTTTGGAAATCTAATTCGTTAATAATTTGAGGAATATAAGCATATCCAGCTGGCTTAATTTGAAGGCCAATATATTTCTCTTTAATTTTAATGAAAAAATCAACATTATACCCTCGATCCCATTCATCTGGAGCAGGTTCTATTTTAAAACCTAACTCTTTTTGTAATTGACCATAAATTGTTTGTATTTCTGAACAATATCCTTCGAAAGTCCTTTTTAATACCAAATTAACAATGAAATTAATGCAATCTTCCTCAGTAATATCTTCTATTTCAGCCCGGCATACTTCAGATATTTTTACATAAAGCTTTCTGCCTAGTTCTTCTAAATGGTACCTTGAATAAACATTTTTAAAATAATATTCTTCCCAATCCTTTAATGATTTAGGTGAACATTCTCTAATCAATTCTGAAACTGGGCCAACTTTATTTTTTTTTGTAAGTCCCCATCTCATATTTGCTTGATTTAGTATCCATTCTTTTGGCATTAGTTCCCCCTTATATAACTTAAAAACTTTGATTTATACTTATAATTTCTTGCAGTATCTACTTCAACCAATCTGTTTTTAATTAAGTGCGCATTTAAAAATGTTTTATTCTGTAAATAAAGATAACAAAGTAAAATATTTTCCTCATCATATTTAGTATCATCAAATTTAATAAACACCTTGTTTCCATTAGTTTTTTCTTTTAAAAATTTGATAGCTTTTTCTCTATTTTCTTTGGTTTCTTTTATTCCTAACAGTTTGATTTTTAATCCATTATTTAAAATCAGAACCTCTGGAGAAATTACATTTTTTATTATGAAATAATTATCTCTTTTTGAACTTGTATTATCAATTTTTGATCCAAAATTTAGTATTTTTGGGTCAATTTTTTTATCAAATATAACTTTATCTTTAAATAAGTACGGTAATTTGTCTATCTCTTTTCTGAAATTTATTTTTAAATCTTCTTGTTTTAATATTTCAAAAATCACTTTTTGAAAAAAATTGTTTTGTTTTGTGTTAAGTTTCTCTTGAATAATCGATAGATAGTTCTCATTAATTTCATATCCAACGGAGTTTCTATTTAAGTTTTTGGCTGCCAAAGAAGTAGTTCCACTTCCAAGAAATGGGTCTAAAACTATATCATCAACAAAGCTAAACATCTTAATAAGTCTTTTTGGTAATTCTTCTGGAAACATGGCTAAATGTTTATCTTGTTTTTCTCCTGAAAAATTCCAATGACCAGTAAAATATTGATTCCATTCTTTTTTTGTTAATTTTGATTTTTCTTTAATTTCTTTACTCACTCTTGGAGGAATACCATATTTTTTAAAAATTAAAATAAACTCGTAATCTAATTTAAGAATGCCATTTCTAGGATATGGATAAGACCCCATTATTGTTGCACCACCGGTGGTATTACAAGTAGTAACCTTTTGCCAAATAATTGCGCCCATATAGTCAAATCCAATATTTTCACAAAATTTTATTATCTCAGTTCTTATCGGAACAACTTTATATCTTCCATAATAGATAGAACGAGCAAATTGGTCACCAATATTGATGCATAAACGACAACCTTTGTGTAATACTCTATGGCACTCATTCCATACCAAATTCAGATTATTTATATATTCCTCATAAGTATCATTGAATCCGATTTGTTTACCATTTCCATAATCTTTTAATTGCCAATAAGGAGGAGAGGTAATTACAAGATGAATGGATTCATCAGAGATTTCTTTCATTAATCTAGAATCGCCAACAATTATTTTATGTGTTGTTTTCATGTTGTATCTCCTTAAGATTTCTAAATATCTTTTTTTTAAAACGACAAGTGGTAAAGAATACTTACTAAAAAAGCTATCTGCTTTTTAATTATATTATAATTCTTTTAAATAATCTCTTTTACTCTTTTCTGTGTCAATATATTAATTGTACTTGCTCCTTCATGTTTCTTCTTCAAATCTTCCCCAGTTAAAGCCAAATACCTCTTGGTCATATTTAAATCAGCGTGGCCCATGGTCCGCTGTAGGGTAAAAACATTCCCACCATTCCTGAGATACAAAAGAGCGAAGGAATGGCGCAAGGAATACGGGGTGATGGAATGACCAAGTTGATGACTATATTGTTTCAATCGGTGGGCCCAGGAAGTTTCAAGAAGAGGTCTTCCTTCATAGGAACAAAAAACCGGTATATTATCATGCCAGGTGGGAAGACGGACTTTTAATAATTTCTGAACATGGGTAGCAGTGAGGGGTGAAATGGGAACGGTTCGGGTGGCTTTGGTCTTGGCTATTTCCTTTCTGATGGTGACTTCCAGGCCAGGAAGGTTTATATCTTTGGGAAGCAGTGATAACGCCTCCTGGGGACGGATACCGGTATCCAAGGTTAAGAGAATGAGGCAGTAGTCCCGGAGGCCGGCAAAGGTTTTCTTGTCGGGGAGCTTTAATAGTTCAATTAAAACATCCTGGGAAACATTCCGGGCTCTCCCCTCATCCTTTCTCTTGGGGAAGTCTATGGCATTTCTGGGAAGAACTCCATTTTTTACCAGGTAGGAAAAGAAGGATTTGAGGTAGGCCCTCCGAATGTTGAAAGTGGCCGGGGCGATATCAGAAGTTGAAAAATATTCCTTAACCTTATTACAAATTGAATGGTAATCGTCAACGTCCCCCTGAAAATTCCTAAAGAAGTAAGAAACGTGAAGCCGATAATCCTTGATAGTTCTTTCCCGGCACCCCTGGACCTTCTTTTCCGTGAGAAACTCAGAGAGGTATTCCATCCAGGATAAGATGATGAGTAATTTTAACGTTTTTCCCATTTTAAAACCCCTTTCTAACAGCAGCGGACTCAGAGGTTTTTAATGGAAAAATGAAGAAAGTGAAAAGTGGATTTTTTACTTTAAGAATAATGGCGCGCCTGGAGGGAATCGAACCCCCAACCTACGGATTAGAAGTCCGTTGCTCTATCCTATTGAGCTACAGGCGCGAGGATGAATTGCGAAATTATTCTAAAGCCTTATGAGCTGCGCGTCAAGTTTCAGATGAGATAAACTTTTCAGCTGATTAAGAAATAGTATAATAGTACGAAGATATTATTGATCAAGGGGGATAATGATTTGGATAAAAGACTTTACCGTTCGCGAACTGATAAAATTTTAGGTGGAGTATGTTCTGGAATAGCTAAATATTTTGAAGTCGATCCAACTATCATTCGCTTAGTTGCCGTTGCTCTCATTTTTGCCGGTGGATCAGGAATATTAGCGTATATTATTGCCTGGATAATCGTTCCTGAAGAGCCATCAGGTGAGGTAGAGCAGGATGATAAAACTATCGAGGTGACCCCGGAAAAAAAAGAGGAAGATGAGAAAAAGCGAGCAAAAAATCTCGAGCTTCTTGCCTGGGTACTAATCGTGATTGGGATCATCTGGGTGGCACGCTATGCCTTTTCTTGGTGGTTCCCAATTTTCCCCTGGTTTGGTAAAGTAGCTTTTCCAATCATTTTGATTTTCTTGGGTATATTGCTGGTTATTACTTTAAGGAAAAAATCATAGC
>MWBX01000030.1 GCA_002069755.1 Parcubacteria group bacterium ADurb.Bin247 | reverse complement strand
TTGGTTGGAAAGAATGTCACGAAGTACTGTGTATCCCGCTTTATTCATTGAAAAAACAACAAATAATGTTGGTATCGGTCATACTCCTAATGGAGATGGTTTACCTCCTTTATCTGCCAAGCTTCATGTTGCTCAAGGAAATATGGCTGTATCTCCTTTTCATGTTCAGCATAAGGAATATGTTGGGCCGGGTTTTTCTATCTTGGAGGAAAATTGGCATTGGGCTACTAGCTTGTTTGTAGCCCCATATACTGCTAATGTTGGCATCGGAACGGCTAATCCTCAAAGTAAGTTACATGTAGCGGGTGATATGATAGTAGATGGTAATGTTGAAGTTAGTGGATTGAGAGTTTTAGACCTATTAGAGGCTCAAGAAATCAAATCCTTGGGACACATAGTACAGAGTGGCGCATTAACCACCACTAGCTCACCAGAAACAGTAGCAACTATAGGATATGTTGATAATGCGATTGCTAATAGATCAAATTTACCTTCAGGATCTAGCTCGGTTAACTTTTATTGGAAGACAGGATCTGCCCCCAGTTGTAATAGTGGAGATAGAGAGATTTATAAAGAACAATTAGCTGTTCTCTGTGCTGGAATAGATCCACCTCAAAACCCTTTATACCAAGGTAATTTATTTTATCCTCATACCGAACTAGACTGTGCTAATACTGGAGGAGAAGTGGTTATTGTAGAAAGCTCAATTAAGATATGTAGATTTAATAAATCTGCTTGTCCATCTGGATGGACAAGATACAAAAATTGGACTAAAACAACGGCTGTTGTTGGCCAGTGTTGTTCTGCTGGTGAACATGCTTGGTCAAATATTGCTCCAGAGAGCTGTACGGCTGCTTGGGAGTTGTGCAAAAAGTGTTATGGACATTGTACATCAGAAGATCATTATTGTCGCCCAGGTTATGTTTGTGGCACAACTGCAAGAGATGGTTGTATTGCAAAAAATCATAGCTGTTACAATGTAGGCGTTAGCGCTACTATAGATCAAGTTGGTTGCTACTAGTAAGTTTCAAAAAGCCGGATAACTACTACGGCTTTTTGATTTTTTAATTTAAAAGTGATATACTCGGCGAGTGTTGGAGGGTTGGCAGAATGGCTATTGCGCGACTCTCGAAAAGTCGTGGGGGCAACCCCTTGCAGGTTCGAGTCCTGCATCCTCCGCCACAATACTAAATATATGTTTTTCAAAAAAAAGCAAACAGAACCCGAGAATATAGAAGATTTGTTGAGCGCATTTAACGACCTGAAAAGTAAGGTTGAATTTTTAGAGTTAGAGATTGCTAATCTTAGAGAAAAAAATAAAAAAATGATTCAGAAAGTTAAACTAATAAGGTTTAATCCCTTTTCTGATGTTGGGGGAGATCAAAGTTTTTCTATATCGTTATTAGATGAAAATGATAACGGAGCGTTAATAACTAGTTTTTATTCTCGAGAAGGTAGTAGTGTTTATGGTAAGCCGATTAAAAATGGTAAATCAAGTTATCCTTTATCTAAAGAAGAACAAGAAGTATTATCTGTAAATAAAAATGAGTAAAACAAATCGTTCACCAATTGTAGTTGTCTTAGGTCATGTTGATCATGGCAAGTCTTCGATATTAGAAGCGATTAAAGATTTAAAAATTACTCAAAAAGAATCGGGAGGAATAACACAACATATTGGTGCCTACAGAGTAGAACATCAAGGCAAAAGTATTTCTTTTATTGATACACCTGGCCATGAAGCTTTTTCTTCTATGCGGTCTCGTGGCGCAAAAGTAGCTGATATAGCTATTTTAGTAATAGCAGCTGATGATGGAGTTAAAACGCAGACTAAAGAGGCAATTGAGCATGCTAAAAAGGCTCAGATGCCAATAATTGTTGCGATTAATAAAATAGATAAACCCGAAGCTAATGTTGGACGAGTAACTCAGCAATTAGCTGAAGAAGGTATTTATCTAGAATCTATTGGTGGGCAAGTGCCAAGCATTCAGGTTTCGGCTAAAACTAAACAAAATCTTAATGAGTTGTTAGAAATGATATTGTTAGTTGCTGAGATGGAAAATTTTGAGTGCGATCCTTTATCTTTAGCAGAGGGAGTAATAATAGAGTCTCAAATGGATCCTTTAAAAGGTCCGACAGCAACGGTTCTTGTTAAAGATGGGACATTGAGAAAAGGAGATGTGGTGGCTACTTATTCAATTATGGGCAGAGTGAGAAGTCTTGAAGATTTCCAAGGTAATGTGATAAACGAAGCAGGTCCCTCTACGCCGGCTGTTGTTTATGGATTTAGTGAAGTTCCGTTTGTTGGCGAAGAGTTTTGTGTTTTTGAAGATAGCGAGAGCGCTAAACAATTTATTGGAGATAGTGTTAATAAGAGAAAACAAATAGTAAGAAGAGAGGTTAGTAAAGACCAGAATTCTTTAAATATTATTGTTAAATCAGATTTTTTAGGATCACTAGAAGCAATAGAAAGTATGTTGTCGAAACTTAATCAATCTAGGGTTGTTTTGAATATATTAAAATTAGATGTTGGTGATGTTAATGAGTCAGATGTAAAATTAGCTAAATCGTCCGATGCATTGATTTTTGCTTTTAGAGTAAAAGTAGCTCCGAAAATAGCACAAATTATTCAGAGAGATGAAATTCCTGTTTTCAATTTTGATATAATATACGAGCTTTTAGAAAAAGTAAAAGATTTAATGGAAAAATCAATTATTTTAAGAAATGAAAGAGTTGATTTAGGTCAAGCTAAAGTCTTAGAATTATTCTTTAATGGAAAAGGATATCAAATATTGGGTTGCAATATTTTTACAGGTGAGGTAAGGAAGAAAGCGAGAATAGAATTAATTAGAGACGAAGAGATTATTGGTAAGGGAAAAGTAGTTGAGCTTAAAATGGGTAATAAAAACGTAGAAAGGGTTGCTGAAGGAGAAGATTGTGGTATATTTTATGAAGGGCAAGTGAGAGCAGAAAAAGGGGATATATTATCGTTCTTTATAGAGGAAAAAGAATCGTTAGATGGCCTGGTAGCCAAGTAGTAAGGCGTCGGTCTGCAAAACCGATATTGCGTGGGTGCAATTCCCACCCAGGCCTCCGGAATTATATATGCCCGGGTGGTGGAATGGTATACACGAAGGACTTAAAATCCTTTGCCTTATCGGCTTGTGGGTTCGAATCCCACCTCGGGCACCAGTATTAAACTTTCAGGAATTTTGTCGCTTGAAAGAATAATTTGGTGATCCTTTTTATCTTTGGCAAAATACTCTAAATATCTTTTAACGTCTTTATTGGCAATTTCCTTTTGACTTTTCTTGTAAAATTTAAGAATTTTATGTTATACTGCAAATAGGCTTTGATGATTTTGTGGCTAAAGCCGTGAGTTTTAAGCTCACATTCAGAGTTATACATTGGATCGCGTTCAATTCTTGTTGTTCGAAATTGTGTGTTCATGGTGTATTTGTTAAGTAGGTTTAAAATGGGTGCGGTTAAAACTTGTTAATTGAAATTTTTGTTTAGGCGTCCAAAAGTTATTTAAATAAATTAATTTTAATTATAATCTATGAGGCTCTCAATAAGAAAAGGTTTTAGTTTTGGTTTAACATCAGGAATAATAACAACATTAGGTTTAATTGTGGGCTTGCATTCTGGTACTCATTCAAATATTGTTATTATTGGTGGTATACTTGTAATAGCAATAGCTGATGCTATGTCAGATGCATTAGGAGTTCATGTATCCGAAGAATCTGAGAATAAGCATTCCACAAAAGAAATATGGGAATCAACAGTTTCTACTTTTTTGTCTAAATTTGTTTTTGCATTGATCTTTATTATTCCAGTTCTGTTTTTACAACTTTCTACTGCAATTATCGTTTGTGTTATCTGGGGGTTGAGTTTAATAACAATATTTAGTTACTATATAGCCAAACAGCAAAACGTAAAACCTTACAGCATAATATTAGAACATTTAATTATCGCCATCATGGTTATTATGATAACTCATTATGTTGGAGATTGGATAGCAACTTTTGATTAGGTATCCGAGCAAAAACTTGCTCACTATCGTTTGCATCCCGCTATGCTCTTACTCCACTTCGTTTCGTTTGGGACACATAACAAGAGATATACACAATTCAAAAAAGAAAATTCTTTTTTGAATTGTGTATAATGTATGCGTGTATGCGATGTCCGAGCGTAGCGAGGATATGGGCGGAGGCTTACCGTTAGGGAGGCTGTAGTCGCATACGCGCTGTTATATAATGTAATGAAAATTTTTAATTCACCGATAGGTGAATATTCAATCAGGCAATTTTATTTTTATAAATTCCTTATTCTGCTAACAATTTTATCAACAGCTTCTTGATATACCTCCGGTTGTTTTTCTTTTACGCTTCTTAAACTTTCCAAAAATAGCTCCAATACCTTTTTTAATTCTGGATTGACATTTTGTAATACAGACCTATTCTCCTTGTAAAAAAAATTCTCAATATTATCTTTATTGGTTTTAATTTCCTCAACAAAAGCTTTCTCTTGTTCTTTTGTTAATGTCTTTGTGTAGTCTTGGAATGATTTTTCAAAGTCCCTCATACGATCAATTCTTGTAATTTCTTTTTGCATTTGGTCTGTCTCGTTAAATTCAATAAATTTCGGATATAGAGATTGGTATAATAAAGAAAAATCTGTCCTTTGAAAATTTTTACCATATTTCTCTAAATATTCTTTTGCCTCTTTCTTTTCTATGTTTTCATCGGGAATATTTTGATCTTCAGCTTCGTGCTTTAATGAAGATAAATTATTAAGCACAGAGCCAGCCGCTTCTGAATTATCATAAATAGGTATTAGTCTATAATCAATATTTGGCTGTTTAATTTTCAAAACTGAAACATCGGCAATTGTTATTTCCTCTGGCTCGATTTTAATTATATTTTGCTTGCCATTTCTAAAATCCACATACCACCATTCGCCGTTTGATAATTTCGCAATGTTAACAACGTGTTCATAAGGATTTCCGTAATATGATTTTACTCCACCTTTTTCTAATAAATGTATTCCTAATAATGTAGCGCCAACACAATTAAATTCTTTTGTCTCCCTCATTTTTTTTGGCCATGAATCCCATTTCGTGCTTTTGCTCGCTGATCTATCAAATTGCTGTACTATTGTGTCAACTTGCGCATGCACTTTTTTAATATATTCCAATTCTAAAGCAGATTTTTCCTCTAAATCTTTTGCTTTTTGAATTTTTTCAACTAATTTAGCATCAACTTGTAATCCAAGTTCTCCAGCAAATTTTTCAATATCTTCCATCATTGATTCAAAAAGCCACTTTTTGATTTCGTTTTCTTTGATGTTTTCAGGTACACCAGCATTATCAATAATCATTTCTGTCCATGCTTCACCAAGATTCCTTTTTTGTTCAGAAGTAAGCTCTTGTTGTTCGACATCAGTTTCAATATTTTTCTGTTGTTCAAATTTTGGTATTTCTGGATTCATAGATTTATAAAATAAAATTGCCTGATAGAGCAAAAAGAATTTTTCATTATGTCATATAACAAGTTTTAACCGCACCCATTTTAAACTTGCTTAAAAATCGACCCTATTTGCATTATAACATAAAATTCTTAAATTTTACAAGGAAAGTCCAAAGAAAATTGCCAACGAAGACGTTAAAAGATATTTAGAATATTTTGCCAACAAACAAGTTTCTAATGCTACTTTGAAATTTTACTATACTCAAGTTTCCACTCAAAAATTAAAGGAAATCGGTAGCCCTTTAGATGATTTATAAGAAAACGACTAAAAGGTTTTTGTTTACTCTGTAGTAAACCGAAAGTTTTGCATTAATCGGTGTTTGGATTTTGTTCAAAAAAGGTTCGGATTTCGTCAAACAAACACATCAAAAACCTTGCTTTTTGCAAGGTTTTTATCTTTCTTCTAGTATTTCAACAGTTGCATACTTGAGTCCAAAGTTTTTGGCTTGTTGCCGAGATGGAAACCATATATCAATTCTGTCGGTATATTTTGAATTCATTCGGTCTTGAACTGTAAATATTTTATCTCCAAATAGTTGAGGAATTCTTATCTTGGTTCCAAAAGGTAGGGAGTTCGTTGCGACTATTCCATCTCTAACCCATTCTCCCGATGCGGTGATAAAGGGTTCAGAATTTGTTTGATCTATAGTGCTAGAGTATCCAGTAAGACTTACACTTCTTGTCTCAATAATATCGTAAACGATTTTATTACCTTCGTTAGCATCTTCGACAATAACAGCGATTACTGCTTTATCGATATTGGTAGTCCCAAAAGGAGACAGTGTGTTTTGGTGGAAAGTTAAAAGGTTATCATTTAGTAAATATTTTTCAGTTGCGACAACTTTGTTTTCTGGTGTTGTTATATCGCAAGATAAGGGAATAATTACTAGAATTCCAGCCAGAAAAATACTTGCTATTTTATTTAACGAATTCCTTTGGGAAGAAGGATCGTTTTTTGTATTCCTACTCATTAAAAAATCCCTTTACGAGGGATACTTACATTTTAGCGTGTATTTTTAAGAAAGTCAAGCTTTTTATGGAGCGGGTGAGCAGAATCGAACTGCCATCTTATCCTTGGCAAGGATATATAATAACCATTATACGACACCCGCAAGTATGTGCCGCGGGCCAGAATTGAACTGGCGACCTCTTCTTTTTCAGAGAAGCGCTCTACCACTGAGCTACCGCGGCCATAAATATGTGGGCGAGAAAGGACTTGAACCTATAACCCTCGCGATGTAAACGCGATGCTCTGCCATTGAGCTACTCGCCCATATTTTAAATGTTCTTGCTGGGTGCGCGGGAGAGGATTTGAACCTCCACGCTCTTGCGAGCACTGGCCCCTCAAGCCAGCCTGTCTACCAATTTCAGCACCCGCGCATAAAGACCCTATTTTTGGCTTTCTTTCTTTTTTATCTTTCTTTTAAGCTTGGCTTGTTTTCCAACAACATTTCTTAAATAATAGAGCTTAGATCTTCTCACTTTACTTCTTTTAATAACATCTATTTTCTGTATGTTAGGGGAGTTTAGTGGTATTATTTTTTCCATCATTACTCCAGAAGCCTCACCTCTTATGGTCATTGTTGCTGATATGCCAGTACCTTTTTTGGCGATAATAACGCCAGTAAAAGCTTGCACTCTTTGCTTGTCTTTTTCGGTAAATCGATAATTTATTTTAATAGTATCACCGATATTAAGTTCTTTTGTCATTTTTTTATTTAATATTATCTATAACTTTTTTTAAATCGTCTGGAAGCTCTGCAGAAAAAATATGATTATTTACTTTTATTGATTTAGCATGCAAGAATTGTCTAGTTAATCCTTTTAATTCTAGTGCATCTCTAAATCCATATAATTTATCTCCAACTAACGGATGATTGATATGAGCCATATGGCATCTTATCTGATGTTTTCGTCCTGTTTTCACGATAACCTTTATTAAAGTATAATTTTGAAAATTTTGCAAGACCTCATAGTTGGTTATAGCACTACGGAGCGTTCCTTTTTGCTTTATTTCATATGGCGAAAATGCTTTTTGTTTCCGTCTATCTTTAGGAGATCGACCTATTAAAGTCTCTATTTTGCCTTGTTTTTCACTAATTATACCCTGGCATAAGGCAATATATTCTTTATATACGCGCCTATCTTTAAATTGTTTTTGGAAAAAATCTAGTGAGTTATTGTTTTTGGCAATTAACAATACACCTGATGTATCTTTATCTAGTCTATGAATAATTCCATATCTTGGAGCTATGCCAGCTTGTTTTAATTCTGGATATTTGAGTATTAGATAGTCAATTAATGTCTTGTCTGTCTCTTTTCCTTCAGGAAAAACTGTTATTCCAGGTGGTTTATTAACAACTAAAAGATTTTTGTCTTGATATATTAAATCTATTTTCATTTTAGTGGGTGCTGGAGGATTTGAACCACCGACCTTCTGCGTGTCGAGCAGACGCTCTGCCCCTGAGCTAAGCACCCTTTTTGAGTGTGGGCGTGGGTGGATTTGAACCACCGACCTTCCGCTTATAAGACGGATGCTCTAACCTCTGAGCTACGCGCCCTTCTTAATTAAATCTTCAAATTCTTCTTTTTCTATAGTTTCTTTTTCTATTAATATTTTTGTTATTTTGTCTAGTAAATCTTTATTCTGTCGTAATATTTTGTTTGTTTTTTCCTCAGCTTTTTTAATTATCATAGCAACCTCATCATCAATTTTAGATGCAATCTTTTCCGAATAACTGTTTCTTTCTATTAATTCTTTACCAAGAAAAATGTTATCGTCTTTTTTACCAAAAGCTATTGGTCCTAACGAAGACATTCCATATTCTCTTACAATTTTATTAGCTAAAATTGATGCTTTTTTAATGTCGTTAGAAGAACCTGAAGACATTTCTCCGTATTTAATTTTTTCGGCGCAATAACCTCCAAGGAGTGATGATATTTCTGACAAAAATTCAGATTTTGTTTTAATTCTTTTTTCTTCTTTGGGAAGAATGATTGTATATCCAGCTGCTGCGCCCCTAGATATAATAGATATTTTTCTGACAGGACTAGATTTTTCTAAAAAAGTTGATGTTATGGCGTGACCAACTTCATGAGCAGCGCTTATTTCTTTTTCTTTTTTAGATAATATGTGGCTTTTTCTTTGTGGTCCCAAAAGAACTTTTTCTATTGATTCTAAAAAATCTTCTTGGTAAATCTTTTTTTTATTCTTTCTGGCTGCTAAAATAGCTGCTTCGTTGGCGACGTTAGCCAAATCGGCACCTGAAAATCCAGGTGTTCTCTCAGCAATTTCTCGTAAACTAACATTACTAGATAAGGGTTTGTCTTTAGTATGTATTTTTAAAACATCTTCCCTGTCTTTAACATCAGGATTGTCAAGAGTAATCAATCGGTCAAACCTTCCGGGCCTTAAAAGTGCTGGATCTAGTATGTCAGGTCTATTAGTTGCGCTAACAACAATAACTTTTGAGTTTTTTTCAAATCCATCCATCTCTACTAAAAGTTGATTTAGTGTTTGTTCTTTTTCGTCATGTCCTCCACCAATACCTGAACCTCTCATTCTTCCGACGGCATCAAGCTCATCAATAAATATTATTGCTGGAGAGCTTTTTTTTGCAGTGTTAAATAGATCTCTAATTCTTGCAGCGCCTGTTCCAACAAATAGTTCAACAAAAGTTGATCCAGATGTATGGAAGAAGTTAACCCCAGCCTCTCCTGCTATAGCACGAGCTAAGAGTGTTTTTCCAACTCCAGCGGGGCCAACCAAAAGAACTCCTTTTGGTATTTTAGCTCCCATATCGTGGAATTTTTTTGGGTTTTTTAGAAAGTCAACAATTTCTTGCAACTCTTCTTTAACTTCTTTTAACCCTGCAACATCATCAAATTTAGTTTTTTCTTTATCGTCTTTATTTTCAGCGCCAAGCAGTTTTGCTTTTGATTTGGTAAATTCCAAAGATTGCATTGCACCACCTTTGGCTTGTCTAAATATATACCAAAAGAATATTAAAAAGAATATGAGGGGGACAAGAGCAACTATTAAGAAGTTAATTAATGACAAGTCTTGTGGCTCTTTAATAATTACGTCAACATTGGCTAGTTTATTAGTTTCAACTCCATAGTTGGCTAAAGATTCAGATAAAGACGATTCGGCTTCTTTTCTTGTTGTAAATTCTACGCCTTCATGATCAACGATTTGAAGGACTGAGCCAACAGCAACAATTTCTTTAATTTCTTCTTGATTTATCTTTTCGGTTAGTTTACTTAAAGATATTTCTTCTGGTTTTTCTTGTCCAAGAGTTGCAAAACCAAAAATCAATGCCAATAGAATAAATGTGGCTGCAACAATTATTATATTTTTGCCTAAGTATTCTTTCATTAATTAGCTTATACCACTAAAAGAAAGAAATTTCAATTATTAGTCAAGAGTTTAAAAGCCCAACCAAATAAACTAAATCTTTTTTGTGTTGCAATTAAAGAATTTTCAATTTCTAAATTAGCTTCTTTTAGATTTTGAATTTGTTGACCTAGAATTTGTGCATTTGCTTGATTAGAAAGCTGATCTTTGATTTGGTTTAACTGCTCGATCCGTTCGCGGTTTTGTTCTAATAATTTGTTAGCATTTTTAATTTCGTTGTAGTTTGGTCCGATAAAAAATCTAACTAAACTGTTTCGGTTTTGAATCACTTGTAAATTAGTTTCTAATTTTTCATGATTTTGAATATGTATTTGAGCGATATTTCTTATTTGCTCCTTTATTTCATTATTTTCTTCATTGATTTGCAACATTTCTTGGATTGAGCTAGCAACCTTATTAAATGTAGAAGATTCTGTTCGGTTTCTTCCTATTTCTTGGTTTTGTACCTGTTTTTCGTTTTGTTCTTGATTTTGGATATCTTTACCTTGGTTTTGTACCTGTTTTTCGTTTTGTTCTTGATTTTGGATATCTTTACCTTGGTTTTGTACCTGTTTTTCGT
>MWBX01000029.1 GCA_002069755.1 Parcubacteria group bacterium ADurb.Bin247 | reverse complement strand
TGGCAGTCTTTTTTTCACTTGTCCCATATTGTTTTAACTCTTCTTTAAGTTCAGCTTTTTTAGCTTCTATTTCAGATTGAGTAGTAGATGTAGGTTGTTCAATTAAACCTTTATTATCTTGCTTATTTTCGCCTTTTTGTTCATTTAATAAATTTCCCTGTTGTTTCGCTTCTAATTCAGACAACTTTTGTTTCTGCTCATCTAAATTTACCAACTTAGCAAATGGACTATTTGGATTCGCTTCAAGTTCTTGTATTACTTGTTTTACCTCTGCAATTTGTTTTTCTGTTTCATTATCTTGTTGAATTTCTTTTTGGTCGGACACATTTGTTTGCTCGTTTCCTGTTCCCAATCCTGTATCATCTTTTGTTTCTGTTGATACTCCTGTGCTGTTAATTTGTTCTTCCCCTGTGTTAATAGGTTCAATTGGTGCATTTTGATTTTCATATCTTATTTTTTCTATATCTTCTTTATAATTATTATAAAAGTCTTGCTCATCAGCATTTAACTCTATATTTTGATTTAATTTATTAGCAATATTTATTTTATCATTTGTAAGAGTAGATACAACACCCTTGCCTTGTGCCAATAATGTTATTTGCTTTAGTTTATTATTTGTTTCATCTAATACTATTGCTTTGTCTTCATCTTTAGACACCACTTTCATTTCTTCGCCATCTACTTCTGTTGTTTCAGTAAATTCGTCTGCCATCTGCATTACTTCTTCATCGGTAAGTGTTACGCCATTATCTATTTCATCATTTACTGCTGTTTCATGTTCTTGTGTAAGGTCTTTCAGTATTTCATTCACTTGTTTTTCATCTTCTTCTGTATATTTACCCTCTTTTTTTAGTTTATCAATAGCTTTTTTTCTGTTAGTGTCCCACGCTTTACTTAATTCTCCACTAACCCCAAATGCCATGCCCATTAATGCTGTGGATAATACAAAGTGTTGCACATCTTTCAATGTAGCAAATTGCTCTCCAAGTGTGTTTTTAAAATCTTCAAAATTCTCACTTTCTTTATATACTTGCCAAATGGTTTGCATGGTCTCCTCGCCTGTTTCCCCAGCACCTCTACCTAATAACCTTTCAATAGGCTTTAAAATATTTGGCAATTTTACACCAAATACACCTACCAATTTAGACATAACTTTTTCGCCTAAAACTCCTGATGAGCCACTTACAAAATCAGCTTCTCCACCTAAAACACCTTTATATACTTGCCCTTTAACTTCATATTTTACTCCCTCCTCTACTGCACTCTTTAGAAACCTACCTATCCTTGATTTTTGTGTATAATTTACTATATCATTTACTTTGTCTGCTATCTTTATAAGTTTAGGTATTTTTGCAAGTGCAGTAATACCTTTTAATACTCCCATAACCTGATTTGCACCTGTCGGGATAGAAAATTGCACCATAAAAGCACCTGTTGTGCCAAGCATTTCGCCTACCGAATATTTGTTGTCTTGTATATCTTTTTCCGTTACTCCTTTAATTTCACTTAATCCTAAATCATTAATTATCTTTTGTGTGTTTTGTGCAATTTCAGTTTCTGTTAATATTTTACCCTGCTTTGTTGGTATTAATGATTGAGTAAATGTTTTACCAAATTTTGTCCATTCACTCTCATTTTTATAAGTACCATATCTGTTTAATGCTATTATAGGTGCAAGTGTATTTAGTTCCTCTTGTAGATTATATATATCTTTAGATGTTTCATCTTCTATTAAATATTGTCTAATTGGATTTTCATAACCCGCTACTGTCTGTCCTGTTTCTGTGCTTTCTAAAAATTTATCAGCAATATATTCTTTTGCCTTACCAAACCAACCCTTTTGTGATGATACACTTGCCTTCCCCTCTATTTTAGATTTTTTTATTAATTCTTGTAATTTTTTATGCTTTTGGGCATATAATAATTTTAAACTCTCTTTAACATTTGCACCATCAGGAATAATCTTTTTTTCTTTTAGTTTAGCAATTTCAGGCTTAAAGCTATCTATTTGCTCTTGTTGTTTGATATTATCTGTAAATAGTCCTTTTTTAGCTTCTAATATTTTTATTTGCTTTTGTATTTCCTTTCTATCATTTTCAGATAATGATACTTGTTGCGTATAGCTACCTAATCCTGCTCCTAATGTCCCAATTCCACCACTTACATTTGTTGTGCCTACAACTTCTTTTTTGCCATTTGCTAATTGTGTTTTTAAAGATTTTATCTCATTTTCTATGTCTTTATTCCTTTGTTCAATTAATGTAGTGGCTTGATATTCTAAAGTAGATGATTCTTTCTTTACCTTATCATATTGTTGTTTATATGTAAATTCACTTAAATCTCCATTTTTATATTGTGTATCTAATAGAGTAAGTTTATTCCTAAAGTCATCAACTTTGTTAATAGTTTCATATAATGCTTTATCTTCTTTTGATAATCTATTTTCTAAATCATTTGCTTTTAAGTTAATTTCAAAATAATCTAATATATTATCCTTAACATTCTCATTACCAAATACAGAAGACTCTGCTACCAACATTTGGTCTATTTGGTTGTCAAATTCTTGTTTTTTTTGTCTTTCTGCTTCCTCTTCTTTTTCCTTTTCTTTTTGTTTTTGTTCTTCTGTTTTAGTTCCAAATTGCTCTATTTGTTTTGCCTTTATATCTACTTTTTGTTTTAAATCTTTAGTTACATCGCTACCAATACCACCACTTTGTTTTAATAATTCTTGTGGCGTTGGATATGTATTTTTATTTTCACTTGTAGTCTGCTTTTTAGTTGTTTCTGTGATTTTCGTTCCTTGACCTAATAATTCCTTACCTGCTTTTTTCTGTTCTTCTGTAATAGGCAAAAGATTACCTATTCCGTATGTATTCGGATTTTGTCCTGCTTGTATAGTGCCAATAGGTGCTTTACTTTGATTTTGAGATGTTGAACTCGATACGCCACTTGAAGAAGTAGAAGATTTTTGAGTACTTGATGTAGTATTTTCTTTTTTTTTTACAACTCCATGTTCTTCTATGTATTGCAATGACATATCTTGTATATCCTCATCAGAAAAGCCATTTTCTTTCATTAAATTGGCATTTTCTTCAAGCTGTTTTATTTGTTGTTGCGTTAATTCTTTTGGCATTATTCTAAGATTAATTTTCCATTTTTAAATACATATTTTTTTTCAGATTTCTTTTGTGTATTGTTTGTTGTTGTTTTTGGTTTGCTATTTGTATTTGGTGCAGTAGTATTATTTTTCGGTGCTGGTGGTGTAGTTTGTTTTGTACTAACTTTCCCTTTTGTTGTAGGAGCTTGATT
>MWBX01000028.1 GCA_002069755.1 Parcubacteria group bacterium ADurb.Bin247 | reverse complement strand
CTAAGCTCTAATGATGGAATATTATATGGAATCAATCAACATAACAATTCTTTGGTTCTTTTTGATAGATTTAGTATTGAAAATCCAAACGCAATAATATTTGGAACATCTGGTTCGGGTAAGTCATATTTAGTAAAACTAGAAGCTCTAAGATATTTAATGACCGGGTCAGATGTAATTATTGTAGATCCAGAAAATGAGTATCGTCCATTAGCTGAGGCAGTTGGTGGGGCATTTCATAATATATCATTATCTTCTGATAGTCATCTTAATCCTTTTGATATTCCTATTCCCGGAGAAGATGAAAAACCAGAAGATGTTTTAAGATCTAACGCAATTAACCTTGTTGGACTTTTAAGAATTATGATGGGCGGACTTAATTCAGAAGAAGATGCAATTATTGACCAGGCAATTATGGAAACATATGCCGCTAAAGATATTACGCCTGAGAGTGACCCTAAAACATGGAATGATAAAGTTCCAATTATGGAGGACTTGGAACAAGTATTAGAAAATATGGTGGGGACAGAGTCTTTAGTAAGAAGATTAAAAAAGTTTACCACGGGAAACTATGCCAAGTTTTTTAATCAAAAATCTAATGTTTCTATGAATAATAATTTAGTAGTTTTCGGTATTAGAGACTTAGAAGAAGAATTGCGTCCCATGGCTATGTTTATTGTTATGAGGTATATTTGGAAAACAGCAACATCTAGTCTTAAAAAGAGAGTGTTAGTTGTTGATGAAGCATGGGTGATGATGAAAAACGAAGATGGAGCATCTTTTTTGTTTGGGCTGGTCAAAAGATCTAGAAAGTATTGGTTGGGAGTAACAACTATTACTCAAGATGTTTCAGACTTTATGACATCTAATTATGGTCAACCGATTATTAACAACTCGGCGATTAAAATGCTTTTAAAACAATCTCCAGCGGTAATTGATAGGGTGCAAAAAGTTTTTAATTTAACAGATGAAGAAAAAATGATTCTTCTAGAGGGTTCTCGCGGGGAAGGAATATTCTTTGCTGGCCAAAAGAGAGTAGCGATAAGAATAGTGGCTTCTCCAACCGAGAATCAAATAATCACAACTTCTCCTGAAGAGTTATTAAGAATAAAAGAAAAAAAGAAAAGAGACTTTTTAGAATAATTGATTAGATATGTGACAAATTGCTATTGCTAGAGCATCGGCGGCATCATCAGGACGGGGAATTGTATCAAGTTCAAGAAGTATTTTTACCATTTCTTGGACTTGTTTTTTTTCAGCACGACCATAACCAACAGTTGCCATTTTTGCTTGTAGCGGAGTGTATTCGTAAACTGGGATTTGTTTTGAAGATGCAATCATAAGAATTACACCTCGGGCTTGGCTTACAGGAATAATTGTTTTGGCATTTTTAAAAAAGAACAAACTCTCAACAGCTAAGACATTGGGCTGGTGTTTCTCTATTAAAATACTCAAATCATTGTTTATTTTATTAAGTCGATCTTCTGTTTTCCATTTTGAAGAGGTTCCAATTATACCATATTCTAGGCAATTAAAAATCTTATTCTCTGCGCTAATAACACCATAACCGGTTGTTGCAGTGCCTGGGTCAATTCCCATAACAGTTATTTTACTCATAGTTTTGTATTTACAAAGACCTGCTCTATGTCTTCGCTTAATTCAAGTTCTTTTACTAAAGAATCTATTTTTTCTTTATTAGAGATGTTGATATATTCTTTGGCGACCCATTCTAGAGAGATATCAAAATTATCTTTAAAATTATCTATATTATCTAGAGAAACAAGAATAATAATACTATTATTTTCTTTTTTAACATCAAGTGCCCCTAAATCTATGGCTTGTAATTCTAATTCTTCGCTATAATTTGTTCTAATGACCCCCAGTTTATCAAAAAGCCATTTGACTGAACCAGATTCGGCTGGTTTGCCTCCATATTTATTGATAATCATTTTAAATTCGGAAATAGTTCTATTTTTGTTATCAGTAATTCCTTCGGCAATTAATGCAGTGCCCTCTGGGCCATAGGCTTCTAGAGTAAACTCTTCTAAGCTAACTTCGTCTTTTAATTCCCCAGTTCCTCTTTTTATTGCCTTTTCAATGCTATCTTTGGGCATATTTTCTTTTTTAGCCTTTTCAATCATTGTTTTTAAGGCAGGGCTTCCTTGTTTTGCCAAAAGAGTTATATTTTTACTTATTTTAGCAAACGAAAAAGACTTTTTTTGGGCATTTGCATCTTTGGTTCTTTTTACATTTTTTGCATGGCTGTGTCCTGACATAGTTTTAATATATTGATTTTTTTAAAATTAAAATTAGAAATGCTGAAAAAAGAGAGATAGTTATTTTTGTTTCGGTTGGACTTTTGGGTGGATCGGCAATATTATTTATTGTAGAAGTATTAATCTTAATTTCTTTTTCTGTTTCTGGGTAAAGATAAAAATCTTTAGAATTGTTTTTGGTATTTTGATAGGCTCCGTCAATATAGTATCTTTTAATTGTTTGGTTTTTATCGGGGTTATTAGCAAAGCTATCACCTAAAACATATTGATCTTCTCCTGAGCCCCACGATAGGGCGTCTATAATATCTCCAGTAGGGGATATTATGGCAATGCTATTGTTTTTAGAAATTGTAGCAGTGCTATATATATCGGCTTTAATCTTTTCGCTAAAATCATCTTTTGAATTGGCCCACAAAATATATTCTTGAGATTTGATTAGCGTCCCCTTAGGTATAGCACGAATAGAGTAGTCTTTTCCAGTGGCAGACTTTTTTCTTATCTTATATCCATCTAATAAAATATCTTGATCGGTTGGATTAAATATTTTAATATAGCAGTTGCTAGCTGAGTCTCCCGAAACCTGAACTTCGGTAATAATTATTCCGTTAACAGTTATTGGTAGGAAAAGACAGACTAATAAAATCCATTTTTTCATAAGTTTAATTGTTGATATGCTTTTTGAGTAGCTATTCTTCCACGGGGAGTTCTGTCTATTAAGCCTAATTGCATTAAATAAGGTTCGTATATGTTTAGAATTGTCTCTTCTTCTTCGCCTGAAGATGAAGAAAGAGCGTGTAGTCCTACCGGACCTCCATTAAACTTTTTGATAATTATTTCTAGTATTTTTTTATCTCCCGATTCTAGACCTAAATTATCTATACCCATAAATTCTAGGGCTTCTTCGGTAAATGTTTTGTTTATTGTTTTAATGTTTTTAACTTCGGCAAAATCTCTCACTCTTTTGAGAATACGGTTAGCTATTCGTGGAGTAAATCTTGATCGTTTAGCAATAGAACTGACAGCATCGGGAGTAATGTCTATTTGTAATATATTAGCCGATCTTTTAATTATTTTTTCAATGTCTGCTTCTTCGTAGAAGTCTAGACGAAAAGTTGCGCCAAACCTATTTCTTAGTGGAGAAGATAGAGCCGCTACTTTTGTTGTGGCGCCAATTAGTGTAAATGGAGGAATCTTTAATTCTAGTGTCCTGGCCATTGGTCCTTTACCAACAATAATGTCTAGTTTGAAGTCTTCCATAGCGGGATAGATATATTCTTCAGAAGAACGATTAAGTCGATGTATTTCGTCAATAAACAAGATGTCGCCGCTAGAAAGATTAGTTAATATTGCAGCAACATCACCTGGTCTTTCTATTGCAGTGCCTGAAGTCACTTTTATTTTCTTGCCCATCTCATTTGCGATTAAATAGGCTAGTGTTGTTTTACCTAATCCTGAATTTCCCGATAATAATATGTGTTCACAAGCAGAGTCGTTTCTTTTTTTGGCTGCTTCAACAATAATTTTGAGATTTTCTTTGATATATTCTTGGCCAATATAGCTATTCCAGGTATTTGGCCTCAAATTAGAATCAAAGGAGTCTTTGTTTTGTGGTATTGACAAATTTTTCATAATGAGTATAATGAGCCTTATTAAGGCTTTAGAGCTGGGGGTCCTTTAGGTCTTTTCTCAGTCTGGGTAATTTGGTTTCGGCTAAATTATTCCTCGGAAAAAATCTAGAAGCTTTGAGTATCAATTTTACCTTAGTTATTGAGGGACCCCAGCTCTAGAGCCTTTTTATTTTTTAAAAGCAACCCTGTTTACTTCTTCTATTGTTGTTTCGCAATTTATTACTTTTATCAATCCATCTTGATATAGTGTAATCATGCCATTTTCAATGGCTTTTTCTTTTATATCTGAAGAAGATGGTGATGTTAGAATAAAGTTTTCCATATCTGAGCTTATTTGTAGTGTTTCAAATATTCCCACTCTTCCTTTGTATCCAGTATTATTACATTTTTTACAACCCTTTATTTCTGCTATTTGAATGTCTTCGCTTACACTAATAGACGTATTGCTTAGTTCGTTTTTAATTTTTTTGTATTCTTCTTCTGTTATTGGTCTTTTAGTAGAGCATTCGGGGCAAACCTTTCTTACAAGTCTTTGAGCAATTACAATGTTTAACGCAGAAGCAATATTGTTTGGTAGTTCTCCAAGAGACTGGAGTCGGGCGATAGCACCAGCAGCATCGTTAGTATGTAGCGTTGTTAAGACTAGATGACCTGTAAGGGCAGCTTGAAGTGATATTTGTGCCGTTTCTAGGTCTCGAATCTCGCCAACTAAGATAACGTCGGGATCTTGTCTCACAATAGCTCTTAGACCATTAGCAAAGTCATATCCTTTGTCGTGATGAACTTCGGTTTGTGATATCCCTGATAAATGGTATTCTACTGGGTCTTCAATGGTGATAATTTTAATTTCGGGCTTTCTTAGCTTTTTTAAAATAGCGTAAAGAGTTGTGGTTTTACCTGAACCAGTAGGTCCGGTTATAATTATCATTCCATTTGGTTTTTTAATTTCTTCAAAAAAAATATCTCTTACTCCTTGAGTTAGTCCCAGTTTTTCAATTTCTACTAGCTTATTAGGGTTTAATATTCTCAACACTAAAGATTCTCCATATTCTGATGGGAGAGATGAAACTCTAATTTCTACATACTCACTAGAATCAAGAATAGCAGTTTTGCCTTTTTCGTTTAGTCCAATTAAAGGGAAGTTGACCGAAAACCTTCCATCTTGTGATATTTGTGTTAGATTAAGTTTGATTCCGGACAATAGCTTAATTCGGGAAAGTATTTGTTTAAATATTTTTAAATCAAAAACAAAAACGTCCTGAAGTATTCCATCAAGACGGACTCTGAGTTTGGCATTATTCTCAGTTGGTTCTATGTGAATGTCAGACGCTCCTAAGAAAATACTACCGCCCATTATTGTTTCTAAGATTTCTGAAGTGCTTCTTCTTGTTGTTTTAACTAGTTCTTGATTAAATCCATCAATAGAATCAACTTTTTTTGTAATGTTGAAAAAAAGATTATCGGGTATGCGTATTTCTCCAGCTATTTTTTTTGTTGATTCTTCCATAAGATTTTGTTATCCTTATACTTAAGTTATACTAAAATCAATGAATAGTCAAATAAGTTATTCGCCTAACCAAACCCAAAAGATAGGGAAATCTTTTGCTTTAGATATTAAAAGAAAAAAGTCGGGAGCATTAGTTATTGTTCTAGACGGTGATTTAGGGGCTGGCAAAACAACTTTTACTCAGGGGTTTGCCAAAGCTCTAGGAATTAAAGAGAGAGTCGCAAGCCCAACATTTGTTTTAATGAAACAATTTAAAATTAACCAAAAAGGTTTTGAAATGTTTTATCATCTAGACTGTTATCGGATAGCGAAACCAAAAGAAATACTAGCTCTTGGATTTAAAGAAATAATATTTGACAGCAAAAACATTGTTTTAATTGAATGGGCTCAAAATATTAAAAGGTATTTACCCAAAGACAAAGTGGTAATTAAGCTTGATTTTGTAGACGAAAAAACTAGAATAATTTCTATACCTTAGAGAGATAATATTCAAAGAGTTCTCTCCAGGCGGGAGCGGCTACTGATATTCCAGGAGCGTTAATCATGGGAGTATTATCATTATTTCCAGCCCAAACTCCAATTACTATAGAATTGTTATATCCAATAGTCCATCCATCTTTATAGTTTTGAGTTGTTCCTGTTTTAACAGAAATTCCGGGTATATTAATGGTTGAATTATAGCCAAACATTGGAGATCGGGCATCGTTGTCTGATAAAATGTCATTTATCATTTTAGCGATATTAGAATCTAGAACTTTTTTTGGCGAAGAGTTTTTTTCTTCAACAATCTTTCCACTAGAGTCTACTATTTTAAGAATAGAAACAGGAGTATTTGCATATCCGTTAGATGCAAAAACACCATAAGCCGAAGTCATTTCTAGTAGAGTTACTTCTCCACCACCTAAAACCAACGGTAATCCATAAAAAGATGCTGGTTTAGTAAGAGTTGTGATTCCAAAATCACTTGCTGTTTTAATACTGTCTTCTACACTAGTCATTTCAGCTAAAACTTTTACTGCAGGAACATTTAGTGATTGAGCAAGAGCGCTTCTTAGTGTTATTGCTCCTCGGTACATTCCATCATAGTTTTTAGGTGAATATCCGGCATAATTAATCGGTTCATCAACAACAATTGTCTTATCGGTGTATCCTTTTTTAAAAGCATCTGTATATACAAATGGTTTAAATGCAGATCCGGGCTGTCTTAGTCTTTTAGCTACATTGGGATATGGCTCAAAGCGACAATTTTTACCAGGAGTACATCCTTCAGGATAAGGGTCTTTGAAATAATCTGCTGATCCCACCATAGCTAAAATTTCACCATTGTTTGGATTAAGTGCTACTAAAGATAAGTTATGAGCGTTGTATCTAATATTATCCTGTCCTTTTTGTTTCACTATTTCTTCTGCTTTTTGTTGTAATTCCCAGTCAATAGATGTGTAGACTTTTAGTCCACGAGTTTTTAAATAATCCTCGCCGTAAGTTTTTTCTAGATACTGAGTTATTTCTAAGGTGAAGTGAGGCGCTCTTAGTAATTGAGCAGACGGAGAGAAGATGATTTCTTTTTCTTTGTATTCTTGAGCTTCGTCTTCGGATAAGTAGCCAAGATAAGCCATTCTATCTAGGACATAGTCTTTTCTAATCATCAACTCTTCAGTGTAGTTTCCGTAAGGTGATAGTCTACTGGGACTTTTAATAATGCTTGCAATAATTGCCGATTCTTGAACTTCAAGGTCAGAAGCAGATTTATTAAAAAATGTTTGGGCTGCTGATTCTACTCCATAAGCATTTCCGCCAAATGGAATTTGATTTAGATAAAACTCCATTATTTCGTCTTTAGAATATCTTCTTTCTAGTTCTAGGGTTAATATTATTTCTCTTACTTTTCTACTAATTGTTTTGTCTCCCGTTAAAAAAGTATTTCTTATTAACTGTTGGGATATTGTTGATCCGCCTTGAGAGCGATTCCAACCTTTAAGATTTTCTAAAATAGACCTTGCTATACCATTGAAGTCAATTCCAAAGTGTTTGTAAAAGTCATCGTCTTCAGCAGATACCACGGCATGCACTAAGTGTTTGGGGATATTATCTAAAGGAATAATATCTCTTTTTTCTTCTCCGTATATTGTGTATAAAACTACTTTACCTGTTCGGTCATATATTTTAGTTGGTTCGACAAAAGATCTTTCGGATAAGCTATCTGGCCTTGGAAAATCTTTGGTGTAGTACAAAAACAAGGACAATCCAAGTATTATTCCAGCAAGAATTAAAACTATAGCGATATTAAATATATTTTTTAAAAGAGGTTTAAGTTTTTTGACTAATCTTTCTTTATATATTTTTATTTTCATAATTTTGATTATAGCAGAAAAAACAAAATTTGGGTATCTTTTTAAAATATGGTATACTAATTTATTAGGGCCCGTAGCTCAATTGGCAGAGCATCTGGCTGGCAGTCAGGAGGTTAGGAGTTCAAGTCTCCTCGGGTCCACAAAAGTCTATTTATAGAGGAATTTGCCTCCTCCTCCCGTGCGCGCACAATAATTTTATTCTCCCTAGTCATTGTAGTATAATTACTCGTCATAGACCAATTATATATTATCTGATAAAATAAAGACAATAATAGATATTTCATTAAAGCTATTAATATAAATGCAAAAGATTTAATATAATTTTATGCAACCGTTTACTCAACAACAAGAGGAAAAGGGAAATCCTGAAATTTCGCCAGTACAAGCAGAAAATCCGGAAACTGTTGAACCAACTCCAGAAGTTGCTCCTAAAGACGAAACACATATTGAAGAACGACCTTTTTGGGGCGAATTTCGCGGCGGCGAAAAAAGAAGTGGCGAAAGCGAGAACAGGGGAAAATTTTGCCTTCCCTTATTCCAAAATTCACTCTTTTGAATTAACAAAGCTGGTTTAGAGGTATCAAAGGAAGGCAAAGAAACACCATATATTATTGGATTAGATGATTATGATGTTCCTTGCATAATGATTTCGCATATTTTAAATGACGATAAGGAGTAAATTTTAAAGATGCATTAACTAACAGCGTGTATGAGGTTCAAGAAAAAGTGCGTAAATAATTTTCAAAGGTTGCATTTTTTCTTTCACTCAAATTTGCCAAAACTAATTGATTTTTAAAGTAATTTTGGCAAACTTCAGATATGCCGAAACGTTATGCGCAATTGGCTTCGGGACGCTTGAAATAAAAAGATTTAGAAAATATAGAAATTTATGATAATGAAAAATGATGGAAACAAATATCATATTGTTGATTGCATTGGTTGTATGCATATTACTCAATAATTATATTGGTTTGTATATCTCACGCAAGCATGGTACTAAAATACCATGGTGGCCGAGTGTAGTAAAGAGTAGAGATTATACATTTTATCTCATTTATATCTTTTATATAGCACTTCTTGTTAATGCCATCATCT
>MWBX01000027.1 GCA_002069755.1 Parcubacteria group bacterium ADurb.Bin247 | reverse complement strand
CACTTACACATACTATCTCAGACACGCTGGACAAACACTAGACACTGCAGTCTGTGCTACTAGTGGGGGAGGAGATGTTTCTCCATCTTGTCAAAGTCCAATAGCTACTACACACTATGCAACATCTGTTTTGACCAACTCAGCAGTATTGAATGGATATGTAGAGCCGTATAGTGAATATACTCATTACTGGTTTGAATATGGAACATCATCATCTAATCTTAACAATTCTACTAGCAAGCAGACAACTTACTCTAATATCAACTTTAACAAATCTATTAGGGGATTATCTAACAATACTACATACTATTTCAGAGCTGTTGCTCAAAGCAATTGTGGAATTAGTTATGGCCAGATACTCAATTTTACTACTGAAGGTAAGTATTATTACGAAGATTCTTTAACAATTCAAAAATTGGTAAGAAGTGTAGATAAAAACACCGAGTGGTTAGACTCTGTTACTGTAGCCCCAGGAGAGTTAATATCTTTTTATATCAAAGTTAAATCAGATGGATACACAAATAATGTAGTTGTAAGAGATGTTTTACCTAATGGATTAGTATATGCTGGAGGTCTAACCGTTGATAATGTTATTACTGCTGGAGACATAACTCAAGGAATTAATATCGGTAATTTATCTAAGGGACAAAGTAGGGTAGTTACTTTTAATGTTCGAGTAGCTCAAGAACAACAATTTGGAATTGGATCAACTAATCTTGTTAATACAGTTTATGCTTCTAGTGGTTCTAAGTCAGTTAGTGATACTGCTAAAGTATTTGTAGTGAAAGGCGTTGTTGCTGGAGTGGCAACACATATCTCCACTGGTATTACCAATAATAAATTAATTGATTTTGTAATTTTACCACTATTCGTTACTCTAATTATATTTGTCCTATTTAGAAAACACATTTCTATCTTAGTAGAATGGCTTGAGAGAAAAAGAGAAGATGTTCTTGATTCTAGAGCTAAAAGAAAGTTGGAGAAACTAAGGCATAATATAAAAATATCTTAGATTAATACTTTTAGTAAACTTTTAATAAAAAACACCCTGAATTTTAAATTCAGGGTGTTTTTGAAATAAACCTGTGGAAAACTATTGAAAATAAACAGGGAATTGAAATGATAAATGTCCTTGACTAAATGTGGCTTTGTGGGTTATAGTGGAGATAATATGATGGGCTGTGGAAAAAGGTGGGGATAACTATTAATATCTGTGGATAACTAAAATAATGTTTATAGGAGAATACACATATTCATTAGATGAAAAAAAGAGACTTGGTCTTCCAGTTAGGTTTCGTGGTTTGCTTGGTAAGAAAGCAATTATTACACGAGGAATAGATCAATGTTTGTTTATCTTTTCTGCAAAAGAGTGGCAGTCTTTGGCCAAAAAGATAAGCAAATTACCATTATCTCAATCTGATGCTAGGGGATTTTCTAGATTAATGCTTGGAGGAGCTATGGAGGTTTCTATAGATAACATGGGAAGAATACTTATTCCAGATTATTTAAAGAAATATGCTTCATTAAATAAAAAGACAATTTTAGTTGGGGTATTAAACAGAATAGAAGTTTGGGATGAAGATGTTTGGGAAAAATACAAAGGAGTTACCGAAAAAGAGGGCGAGAATATTGCCGAGAGATTAAAAGAATTAGGAATATAATTATGCATGTTCCAGTATTAAAAGAAGAAGTTTTAAGGTTCCTTGATATTAAGCCAAATAAAAATTTTATTGATTGTACTGCTGGAGAGGGAGGGCACACGTTAGCGATATTGGGTTTGAATGGTCCAAAAGGTAGAGTTTTAGCAATAGACAGGGATGTTAGAAACATATCTTTAGTAAAAGAAAAAGCGAAAGAGATGGGTTTTGGTAACAGGTTAGTGGCAGTTAATGGAAATTATATTGATATAGAAAGTATTGTTGAGAGATATAACTTCAGAGATGTTTCGGGGATCGTATTTGATTTAGGTCTTTCTAGTTGGCATATAGATGAGAGCGGAAGAGGATTTACCTTTACAAAAAATGAATTTCTAGATATGCGGTATTCTGCTAATAATGGAATTACTGCCTGGGAAATAGTTAATTATTGGCCAGAAGAAGATATTGTTTTTATTCTGCTTAATTATGGTGAAGAAAATATGGCTCGTAAGATTGCTAAAGATATTGTGGCGATAAGAAAAGTTAAAAAGATAGATAAATCTAATGAGTTATCGGAAATAGTTTACAGAGTAACTAAAAGCAGAAAGGCGAGTGCTAGAGTATTTCAGGCTTTAAGAATAGCGGTTAATGATGAGCTTGAAAATGTATCTACGGTTCTTCCATTAGCATTTAATATTATTAAACCGGGAGGAAGATTAGCAGTAATATCTTTTCATTCACTAGAAGATAGAATAGTTAAAAAATTTTTTAAAGATAGTAAGGCAAATATTTTAACTAAGAAACCAATTATTCCAAGCGTTGAAGAATTAAAAATAAATCCAAGATCAAGGTCGGCAAAATTAAGAGCTTTAATTAAACCAAAACAATGAAATTTATTATATTTAACAAAAAAACAAATTCGTCTTTTATCGTTAAAAACTTATTAAGCGATCGTTTTTACAAATTAGGGTTTTTTATGGTACTTTTAATGGCTGGTTTGTATGTTTTTCAGATAACTGAAATGACAAAAACAATTTATGCCGTTAACGATTATAATAATGAGATATCTAAGTCTCTGGAAGCTATTTATACTCAAGAAGATGGTTATTTAAATGATAATTTTTTTTCAAAAGTAGCAGAATCAGACTTTGAGAAAGTTCAAAATTTTAGATATATTGAATTATCTGAAACTCAGATTGCTGCAAGATAGTTGAATTACAATGAAACATTTTAGGCTTAATTTAGTTTTGTTTTGTTTTTGTATCTACTCTCTAGTAGTTGTCTATTATCTTGCATCTTTTCAAATAGCTAAAAATGATTATTGGCGAGCATTGGCTCAGGGCCAGCAAAAGAATTATTCTGAGGTATTGGGTGATCGAGGAGGAATATATATTAAAGATAGGTTGGGTCAAAGCTATCCATTAGCAATTAATAGAGATTGGGAGTATGTATATCTTTCGCCGAGCGAAATAAAAGAAAAAGAAGAAGATGCTGAAGCAATATCAGAAGCAATATCTGAAATATTAGATATTGATCCTAATATTATTTCAGCCAAGATTAGCAAGGATGGTAGTGCTTATGAAGTTATTAAGAGAAAGC
The DNA here is from genome assembly GCA_002069755.1 of Parcubacteria group bacterium ADurb.Bin247. GTDB lineage: Bacteria > Patescibacteriota > Minisyncoccia > Minisyncoccales > CSSED10-335 > MWBX01. The sequence continues at coordinate 12,608 of MWBX01000027.1, read as the reverse complement.
TAAGCCAAGAAGAAGTTACTAAGATAAAAGAGCTTGATTTTGATGGTGTTTATTTGAGAAAAGAGGTTGTGAGATATTATCCGCAAGATAAGCTAGCATCTCAATCTATTGGGTTTGTAGGTGGTAATAATGTTGGTCAATATGGCATAGAAGAATATTACAACTCTACACTAGAGGGTTCCAAGTCTTTTAGAGAAAGTGAAAAGCTTTTTCATCAATATTTAATTAGTAAAACTTTTGGAACTGTCAATGGCGGGTCGGATATCACATTAACCCTGGACTACAATGTTCAGTTTATGGCTGAGAATCTTTTAGAAAAGGCTGTTGATAGTTTAAGCATCGAGGGGGGTACTATTTTAGTTGGAGATCCTAATACAGGAAGAATTATTGCATTAGCTAATTATCCTAGTTTTAATCCTAACGAATATTACAAAGAATCTGATTTTAATGTTTTTAAGAATCCTGCAATTCATAATCCCTATGAACCAGGTTCAATATTCAAGCCAATAACAATGGCGATAGCTTTAAACGAGAACAAGGTAGATTCTAATTATAAATATAATGATACTGGATCTATTCAGGTAAAGGGTAAAACTATAAGAAATTATGCTCAAAAGTCTTGGGGTGAAGTTACTATGACTGAGGTTTTAGAAAAATCAATCAATACAGCCACAGTTCATATTGAGAATCTTATTGGTCACGAAAGTTTTAAGCAGTATTTAGAAAAGTTTGGATTTTTTGAAAAGGTTGGTATAGATTTACCAGGAGAAATTCTTCCTCAAAATATTAGTTTTAAAGAAGGTTATGATATTAATTATGCTAATGCTGCTTTTGGTCAAGGAATTGAAATTACTTCAATGCAAATGTTTAGAGCTTTTTCTGCTTTAGCCAATGGGGGAAGATTAGTCAATCCATATATTGTAGAGGAGAATAAAAGTATATTACAAGGGGAGCGGGTAATATCTCCCAAGACTAGTTTAGACATTACTTCAATGATGGTTAGTGTCACCGAAAATGGTTTTGCAAAAACTGCTCAAATTCCTGGATATTATGTGGCTGGAAAAACAGGAACAGCTCAAATACCTTGGTCAGCATTAGGAATAAGTAAGGCTGGCTATTCTGACAAAACAATACAAGGTTTTATTGGTTATGTTCCCGCATTTAATCCTCAGTTTTTAATACTTATCAAGCTAGATAATCCTCAGGCTGAAACTTCTGAATACTCAGCTGCGCCAATATTTGGTGAGCTAGCTAAATATATTCTAGACTATTATCAAGTACCACCAGAAAGAGAGTTATGAATATACTTTTCAAATTAGCCTGTTATATCAAAATGCCAGTGGTGGTTGCTTTTTCTTGTAGTGAAGATTCTAAGTTTGAAGAGTTTTTATCTTTAATTATTAAAGATAATTTTAGTATTTCAAAAAGTAAGACATTTTTTTCTCCTTTTAAAAACGATATATTATTATTCCAAGGCAGCGTTGCTCCTTTTAATTATTCTAAGAAGCCAGTATTGGTTTTAAATGATCTAGAAAATATGGTTAATAATTTTCCAAGTAATGGTTTTGTGTTAACCGATTTTTCAAAATCAAAAAACATTGAGGGTGATTTTACAGTGAATAGTGTTGGTTTTACTGATAGTAGCAGTCTTTGGATTAGTGATTTAATTATTAATTCAGAGACTAACTTTAAAGTTAATTATGGTGGAGATAGTGTTCCTTTTTGGATAAAAGATAGTCTTAGTCAAGAAGAATTAATTGATTTGCTTTTGGCGATAAGGGTTTCTATGATATTGGGTTTAAACCTGATTCAGATATCTCAGAGTTTGGACAATACTTGATAATTATGTTATATTCCTTTTAGTTTAGGCCCCATCGTCTAGTGGCTTAGGACGCCGGGTTCTCATCTCGGTAACAGGGGTTCAACTCCCCTTGGGGTCACATATGATACGTGTTATCTATGCTTTTTCAGTGATATCAGGGACAATGATTGGGGTGGGCCTTTTTGCTCTTCCTTATCTTACGCTCAAAACTAGTCCACTAATAATGCTGGCTTATTTCATTATATTGGGATTTGTTTCTATTGCAATTCATTATTTTTATGCTGCTGTTGCCCTAAAGACACCTGATTTTATTAGGTTGCCAGGTTTTGCTCGTTATCATTTAGGTCAAAATGCTTATCGTGTTGCTATTGTTTCGGGTATTTTGGGACTTATGGGAGCTAATCTAGCTTACCTTATACTCGGAGGTAGGTTTTTAAATTCAATATTTTTTCCAATATTTGGTTTTGGAGAAAGTTTCTATACATTTATATATTTTGCTTTAGGATCAATTTTGGTTTTGTTTGGAATTAAAGCCATTGGCAAGGTTCATCTATTGGGATTAATTTTGTTTTTCTTGTCTTTGGTGATTATAGTTATTAAAGGTGTTGGTTATATTGACTTCTCGGATATTGTTTTTGAATCTAGTCCGTCTCATCTCTTTTTGCCTTATGGTGTTGTTTTGTTTTCTTTATGGGGACTATCTTTAATACCTGAAGCCGAAGAGTTGCTTGATGGTGGTCGCAAATACTTAACTAAAATTATTCCATTTACTGTTATTTTTTCTTCATTAATATACTTTGTTTTTACCTTTGTTGTTTTGGGTATTATGGGTAATGAAACTCCAGCAGACTCTCTTACGGGATTGCAAATGTTTTTAGGTAATGGTACTATTGTATTAGTATTGCTTTTTGCAGTTATTACTACTTTTACATCATATATTGCGCTTGGGCTTACACTTAAGAAAATGCTTTGGTATGATATGGGAATGCCAAAGAATATTGCTTGGATTATTGCCTGCGTTACTCCTTTTCTTGTTTATCTTGTTGGATTTCAGGATTTTGTAAAGGTTCTTTCGTTAGTTGGATGCACAATGTTGGTTATTGATGCGATATTGGTTTGTTTGATGTATAGAAAAATTCCTGAAATGAAGTATCAATATTTAGTAATTCCAGTTATTATTGCGCTATCTTTTGGTTTTTTATCAGAATTAATTAATTTTTTATGACGATTATTGCATGTATATTAATATTTCTTTTGTCTTGTTTTGTTTTAGTTTTTTGCGCTAAGATATTAATAGATTCGCTTACTGGAATTGCCAAATATCTTGGTTGGAAAGAGTTCGTTGTTGCTTTTTTTACGGTATCTCTGGGTTCGGTAGCTCCAGAGTTTTTATTGGTATTGTTTCGGCTATTAACAATGTTCCTGAGCTTGCTTTTGGTAATATATTAGGACAAAACATACTTCTTTTAAGTTTTACAGTTGGTCTTTGTGCTATTGTTCTTAAAGATGGAATAGAGGTTGAGAGCAAGATTGTGAGGGGTGGAGCAACATTTACAGTTATTGGCGCATTGCTTCCTTTGGTTTTAATATATGATGGAGTTTTATCTAGAGCAGATGGAATTGTTCTTCTAATGTCTTTCGGAATTTTCTTTTATTGGTTATTTTCTGAAAAAAAGAGGTTTAGTAAGATTTACGATGACGTTAACGAAGAAGAGAAAAATTGGGGACCATTCTTTCTTATTAAAAAAGTAAGCTTATTGTTATTAGTATTTTTATTAGTGATCCTGAGTGCTCAGGGAATTATTGAGTCTTCAAGTTATTTTTCTAGCTCTTTGGGTGTTTCTATTCCAGTAATTGGTATTATTATTGTTGCTATTGGTGTTGGTCTTCCCGAGACTTACTTTTCGTTTGCCTTGGCTAAGAAAGGTCAATCTTGGATGATATTAGGTGGGCTTATGGGAGCTATTACAATGTCGTCTACATTAGCCCTAGGAACCATTTCTCTTATTCGGCCCATAGTGATTGATATGGCTACGATTCCTTCTTTCTATATTGCTAGAATATTTTTAATTCTTTGTGCTTTATTCTTTTTATTTTTCATAAGAACAAATAGAAGAATATCTACCTTAGAGGGGATAATATTAGTTTTTGCTTACATTTCTTTCATAATTTTAGGAATTTTAATTAGATAAAATGGAATTATATCAAATAGTTATTATATTTCTTTTCATTATTTTGGCTATAGCTTTAATTTTAAAAGAATTGAGTGCTATTAGAAAAGAAGTGGGTGAAAATATATGGAAAACTGCAGAGATGAATCAAAGGCAATTTGCTGAGAGTAATAGAACAATAAAAGAGGTAAGTGAGAGGCTGGTTAAACTAGACGAAACAAACAAACAAGTATTAGATTTTTCTACTCAATTAGAGGCGCTACAAGATACACTTAAAAATCCAAAACATAGAGGTCTTTTAGGTGAGTACTATTTAGAAACATTGCTTAAGAACTCATTTAGCCCGAAGCACTATAAAATACAATATTCTTTTAAAGATGGTAAAACAGTTGACGCTGTAATATTTTTAGGAGAAAAGATTATTCCAATTGATTCTAAGTTTTCACTAGAGACTTACAACCAAATATCCGAAGAGAAAGACAGTTTCAGAATAGCTATTTTAGAAAAACAATTTGTAGCCGATCTTAAAAAAAGAATAGACGAAGCATCTAAATATATTAGACCAGAAGAAGGGACAACAGATTTTGCTTTTATGTTTATTCCAGCTGAGGGAATATATTATGATTTGTTAGTGAATAAAATTGGAACAATTAAAGCCAATACTCGTGATTTACTAGATTATGCAGTTCACGAAAGAAATGTTCATATAGTATCTCCAACCACATTTTATGTTACCTTACAATCTTTACTACAAGGAATGCGAGCTTACCAAGTTCAAGAGCAGACTAAAGAAATTATTCAAAATGTATCTGTTTTGTCTAAACATATTAAAGCATACGAAGAATATATGAATAGACTGGGTAATCAATTAGCTACGGGAGTTAGAACTTACAATGCCGCAGCTAAAGAGTTGAACAAAATTGATAAAGATGTTTTGAAGTTAACGGGAGAGTCTGAGGGCATAGATGCTTATAAAATAGAGGAAGATGTTAAGAATATAGATTGATTTGACCATTTTGCATTTTTAGTGTATACTTCACTATTAAACAAATAACAATATGTTAGCAGTAATCAAAACAGGTGGGAAACAGTATTTAATTTCTCCGGGTCAAAAAATAAAGATTGAGAAAGTTGATGTTGCCTTGGGAGAAGAAATTATCTTTAAAGAAGTTCTCTTAACAATAGATGGTGAAGATATTAAGATTGGTACTCCTAATGTTAGCGGAGCTCAAGTGAGGGGTAAAGTTTTAGCTCATGGTAAGAGCGATAAAACAATTGTTTTTAAATACAAACCTAAGAAAAGAGAGTCCAAGAAGAAAGGACACAGGCAATCTTATTCTGAGATAGAAATAATTGAAATAAAGGGCTAAAAGGCTCTTTATTCATTTTCTTCCTGTTATTGCTGAAGATATTGTTTCTTCGTCAATATATTCTAATTCACTCCCTTTAGGCAAACCCCTTGCCAATCTAGTAATATTTACTGGATATTTTTTTATTTGTTTTTCTAAATAGAGAGCAGTGGCTTCACCTTCAGAAGTAAAATTAGTTGCAATAATAACTTCTTTAATTTCTTTATTATTTAATTTCTCCAAAAGTTCTTTAATTCTTATATTCCCAATACTTGATTTTCTCATAGGTGATAGTGTTCCTCCGAGGATAAAATATAATCCGTTGTAGGTATTGGTATTTTCAATAGCCAAAAGATCGCTTTCTTTTTCTACTATACATAATAAAGATTTATTTCTTTTATTATTAAGGCAGATATTGCAAAGAGTTTGTTCTTTGTTCGGTTCAAAAAGACTAAAGCACGAAGCACATATTTTAGTTTCTTTTTTGGCAGATATAATAGCTTCTATTAATTTTTTTATCTCTTTATTGTCCATTTTGGTAGTGTATAAAGCAAAACGAGTAGCGGTGCGAACCCCTACTGTTGGAAACTTAGAAAACTCTTCTATCAGTTTTTGTATTGGTCTTGGATACATAATTAAAAGACTATGTTCTCTTCCTTTTCCTCTTCATATTCCTTTTCTAGATTTTTGAATGTAGCTGTTTGTTCGTCAAAATACATTTCTGTTTTGCCCACTGGACCATTTCTATGTTTGGCAATTATAATATCTGCAATATTTGGTCTTCCGCTATCTTGACGATATTTGTCTTCTCGGTGAATGAATAAAACTACATCGGCGTCTTGTTCAATTGAACCAGATTCTCTGAGGTCAGATAGTCTAGGTATTTGAGGTGTTCTTTGCTCTACGGCTCTTGATAATTGTGATAGCGCTAAGACAGGAATATTTAATTCTTTAGCAAGCCCTTTTAGAGATCTTGAGATGACACTCATTTGTTGAACCATAGAGTCATAGTTACTATTTTTTCCTGAGTCTATTAATTGCAAATAATCAACAATGATAAGATCAAGCCCTTTATCGGCTTTGAGTCTTCTTGTAAGAGCTCTCATTTGCAAAACATCTGATGTGGCTGAATCATCAATATATATATCAAGCTCTGATAGAACAGACAAAGCTCTTTGTATTCTTTCAAAATCATTGTTTTCTCCGTCAGAAGATAGTCTCCCGGTTCTTATCTTCCATAAGTCTATTCCAGCTAGCGTTGCAATAAATCTGTCTATGATTTGGTCTTTAGACATTTCAAGACTAAATATTCCAACCGATGTTTTATTAGCTATAGCACTATTTAGGGCGATATTAAATGCTAGAGAAGATTTACCTAGAGACGGTCTAGCAGCTAATATTATAAGATCAGATTTTTGAAGACCTGATAACATATTATCTAGGCTTTTGAATCCAGTAGGTACACCTCTAATACTTCCTTTAAATTTTGAAAGTTGATCTATTCTGTCAAAAGTTTCTTCTAGCTCATCTTTTATTGGGAGAAATCTTTGTTGCATTGAATGCTCAGCAATAGAGAATATTTTTTTCTCAGCATAATCTAGCATATTTTCTACATCTCCAGACTCTTGATAAGCAATAGATTCTATCTCTCTTCCAGATTCAATAAGATCTCTTAGTATTCTTTTCTTTTGAACAATTTTAGCATAACTCACAACGTTAGTAGAAGTAGGGACCGAATTAACAAGTTCTGTTAAATAAGAGTTGCCACCAATTGACTCAAATGTTTTTTTATCTTTTAGTAGAGATGATATTGATAATATATCTACGGGTTCGTTTTTTTCAAACAAAAATACGATTGCTTCATAAATCTCTCGATGGTTATTCTTGTAAAAATCTCTTGGTTTCAAAAAATCAACCACTTTGATTATGGCGTTCTTATCAATTAATAATGAGCCGAGCAAAGATTGTTCAGCTTCTATATCTTGGGGTGGTAGTTTATGAATTTTGTTTTCCATGTGGTTGTATTCTACAATATATTTAAAGTTAAATCAATTGTTTTTCTTTTAAAATATGTTATATTTTAATTAATGATGGAATTAATTAAGACATTTTTACTAGCTATGACGCCAATAGGGGAGTTGCGTATTGCTATTCCTATGGCTGTTACTATCTATGGCTTAAATCCGATTATAGCTTATATTGTATCGGTTTTGGGCAATCTTTTTATTGTAGCTATCCTTCTTACTCTATTAAACAAGGTTTCTAGCTTTTTATCAAGATATAGTTCATTTTTTAAACGATTCTTTGACAAACTATTTTCTCATACTAGAGATAAATATCAAGACAAGGTAGTCAAATATGGACCATATCTTTTGATTCTATTTGTCGCTATTCCACTACCCATAACTGGAGGATGGACAGCTTCTTTGATTTCTTTTGTTTTTGGAATTCCTATTAAAAAAGCATTTCCTTTAATTACTTTGGGAATATTGATTGCAGGGTTGATTGTAGGTTTTCTAACCGTTTTTGGAGTAGCGATTAATGATTATTTCGGTACCCAGACGTTGATTGGGTTTTTGCTTTTACTCTTGATCATTTTTGTAATATATCGTAGTCTTTTTAAGAAGATATGACAAACTTAGTTTTTTATAGAAAATATAGACCTCAGACTTTTGCCGAAATTGTCGGGCAAGAGCATGTTGTCAAAACCATTACCAATGCTCTTAAGGCTAACAAAACAGCTCATGCATATTTGTTTTGTGGTCCTAGAGGTTCGGGCAAGACAACTGTTGCTCGATTATTAGCTAAAGCTCTTAATTGTCAAAACAGAGTTGGCTTTGAACCTTGTGGTAAATGTGCTAGTTGTATAGATATTGCCAAGGGTTCAGCAGTTGATTTAATTGAGATTGATGCCGCCTCTCATCGTGGAATAGACGATATTAGAGAGCTTAAAGAGGGGATTAAATTTACTCCAGTTGGATTTGGCAAAAAGGTATATATTATCGACGAAGCGCATCAACTTACCAAAGAGGCATCAAATGCCCTTTTAAAGATGTTGGAAGAGGCTCCAGAGCATGTTGTTTTCATACTTGCAACCACAGAAGCTCATAAAATGATGGGTACTATTAATTCAAGGTGTCAAAGGTTTGATTTTAGGAAACTCACTGTGTCAGAATTGATTAAAAGATTAGAAGGGATTGTTAAAAAAGAAGGAATAAATATAGAACGGGAAGCTATTGAACTCATTGCTCTTAATTCTGAAGGATCAGCTAGAGATTCTGAAGTTTTGCTTGGGCAAATTGCTTCGTTCTTTCCAGATAGTAAAAAGAAGATAAAAGCTGAAGACATCGAAGATCTTTTAGGTTTAGTAGATGTTGGTATTGCTTGTCAAATGGCTGATTTCATTTTGGCCAAAGATGCCAAAGGAGCTTTTGATATTGTAAATACGCTAGGAGATAGGGGGAAAGATATTAGAGAGTTTGCCAAGATGTTTACTGATTATTTAAGAAAAATTATGATTGTTAAGATTATGGGCGAAGACTCTAACCAAAAGAGTAGTCCAGTAATTAATACAATCCTTGCTGGATTGACAGAAGAAGATTTTAAGAGTATGAAAAGACAGTCAGAAGACTTTAGTTCAGAAGACCTTGTTAATAATCTAGAGATAATGATAGAAACGCAGAACAAAATGAAGTATTCTACAATACTTCAATTGCCTCTAGAACTTGCAATTATTAAAATGGTTGGTATAAAGGGCTAGTATATTGCCGGATCGTCTAATTGGTAGGACGACGGGTTTTGGTCCCGTTAATCTAGGTTCGAGTCCTAGTCCGGCAGCCAACTTGAACACTATTTTTGGATGATTTTTAAATCTGCTGCGGAATTAAAGCAGGAGCAGGCTTTTGATATTATTTTGCCGAATTTAATCCACAAATCAAAAAAAACGAAACTTGATCTGACGAATTGCTTGTCGTTAGCGGGTGGTGGGTAGGGAACCTTATTAGCTCGCGGCAAAAAATTTTTCCCTTGAACTCCATTTTTGTCTGTTTGCCTGTTTGTTGATAAAAACTATTCCAAATTTATCATAAAAATGTTATCATTTAACAATATGATTTCGAAAAAAATCAAAATTATTTTGTTTGTTTTAGCTATAAGTGTTTTTAGTTTATCTATTTATTTACTGTTAATTAAATCCCAAGTTGAGAAAAGAGAGCAAAAATACAAAGAAGAAATTGCAGAAATAAATATAGCCGAATTTCCGAAATTTATTTACGGCGCTAAAAAAATGATTTTAATACCCGGTGGCACTTTTTTGATGGGTGACGAAAATAGTAATTTTTCTGATGAACGACCGGCGCATTTTGTTAAAGTGGATTCTTTTTATATAGACGAAACCTCAGTAACATACGAGGATTTTAAAAAGTATGTGGAAGCCGGCGGGGCAAAACCAAAATATTGGGAATATGAAACCTATAATAATCCAGAAAATCCCGTGACTGGTATAGATTGGTATCACGCGGTTGATTATTGTAATTGGCGAGATGCAATTGAAGAAATTTCGTCTGATGGTTATCGTTTACCCACCGAAGCCGAATTTGAATATGCGGCTCGTGGTGGATTAGAGAGAAAAAATTTTCCGTGGGGTGATGATTTTGATTCATCATTAGTAAATTTTGATGATGAAAAAGGAATAATGAAAGGCGATTGGTGGCGATTAGCAAAAGTAAAAGATACTCCTCCAAATAATTATGGACTTTATGGAATGAGCGGAAATGTTTGGCAATGGACTAATGACTGGTATGACGAAAACTATTATGCAATAAGTCCTAAAGATAATCCAACTGGTCCAGAAATTGGAAAAACAAAAGTTTTGCGTGGCGGTTCGTGGGGTAGCATTAGTTCCGACTATCTCAGAACTGCCAAAAGAAGTTATACAACTCCCGGCAATTATAATTATGACATCGGTTTTAGATGTGCAAGGTTGGCAGAAGGAACGATTTTAGAATATCCGAAAATTGATGAGAAAACTCAATATCAGTTCTATCAATATAAAACTTATTCAGAAAATAAACCCCTTGAAGATGTTTATGGCGAGGAGTTTTTAAATCGCCTCTCTCAATTCATAGCAGACAATTATCCAAATTCAATTTATTTTCAAACCAAAATTGATGGACAAGATATTATAACCCCAGAACAAATTGCGCGAATTATTGTTGATACAACAAAAGAGTATAATATCAACCCACTATTTCTCACTGGCATTATTGTATCGGAAAGTGGCTTCGGATGTTGTTCGTTTCCAAGATGGTACAACAACCCAATGGCATATCATTGGCAAAATGCGTTAATGGAAAATGGTTTACCTACTTATGAGCCGGCTTCTTCTCGCAATAGAAAGTATATAAATTTGGAAACTGGTTTTCGCGAATTTGCAAAAGGCATTAGGAGGGATATTTACATAAACGCCGCTAAAAAAGATTTAGACGCTTTTCATTTATTATATGTTGGTTATCGTGCTGATGAGTGGATGTATACAATTGCCAGAGTTTATAGCGATGTTTTAGGAATTAAATTAGAACCTCATTTGCCAGCCAATAACATAGGTGAATATATTTATACCGATTGGAATAAACCCAAAACAGTAATATCAAATTTGCCCAATAATGATTTACAGATAGTTGATAAACTTATTAGTTGGGGCCATTATACTCCAAGTCAGAAGCGGACGATTGACACCATTATTATTCATTCTGCTTATGACGCTTTAGGCGACGATATTTATAGTGTTGACGGTGTGCTTCATGAATTCAAACTTTATACTGCTGGACCGCATTATCTTATTTCAAGAGATGGAATTATATACCGCTTAGTTCCAGAACAAGATATTGGATATCACGCAGGCACCAGCAAAATGCCGGATGGCAGAACTAACATCAATGATTTTTCAATTGGCATTGAAGTTGGTTGATTTAGTTAAAAATGTAAAATCGAAATATAGGATAGACTACATATTAGGACATAAAGATATTGCGCCTTCTCGTAAAACAGACCCTTGGAATTTTAACTGGCAGAAATTTAATGAAATGTTAAAAAACTAAACAGAAAACTGTTTAGTAATTTTTACCGACGAACAGGCGAGCGGTGGACAATTTGTCAGGTCAAGTTTCGTTTTTTGATTTATGGATTAAATTCGGCAAAATAATATTAAAAGTTTGTTCCCGCTTTAATTCCACAGCAGATTTAAAAATTACCCGAAAAGGGTGTTTTTTGTTTTGTCTGTGGTATAATGAAGAAAGTTGGAAATTAATTAAGAAAAATATGGAAAAAATAAAAGAAAATTTAGGAGAACTACTTACTATTATTGGTGTGGGTCTATTTGTTTTCAATGTTTTTAATTTTTCTTACACTACAACAACTGGATTTGGGTTTTCCAAGTTTGTATTTGAAACAGCGGAAAGTAATATAGAGGGGGTAGCATATTATTATCCTATGGAAAATCTTTTATTAATAACATTGGGTTCGATGTTGGTTGTTGCGGGATTTTTTATTTATAGTGAGAAAAATAGAAAATATGGAAAATAGCATTGAAAGGCTTATAATGCTAACAACTATCATTAAGCCTGATGATAATTTAAATCGTGAATCAATTTTTGGAGAAGAATATATTAGTAGATTTCAAGAAGATCAGAGCGAACAAGTTAATTTGATCGATCTTGAAGTTTTCTGGAATAATAAATGGAAATCATTCAGTAATAGCTGGAATAAAGAAAGGCAAGATTATCGTTTTTTGTATGATTCATTTAAGCTCTTTTATTTTAGCTTTGAACAATTAAGATTTAATAAGGTAGCTTGCATCGAAGAAGCTCTTGGAGATGAATTTAAAATGTTACACTTTAATGAATTGACCGGAGTTAGTTTATACGGAATGTATCATCATGGTAAAAAATGTGTTGATTTACTTAAAAAATTAGACTTAATTGATATTAATTATCAGGATGGGATCTTTTGTAAAAAATTTTCAGAAACTAGAAATAAATTAATAGAACACAATTTTAATCCTAACAATTTGAATTTGCAAATAGAACCTTCTATATGGAGTTTATCATCTACGAATTCTTTAATGCAAATTTCTATCCACACCGAAACAGAAGAGAGGGCTTATGATGTTTACATAGATTATTATAATGACTATTTTAAATTAGAGAAAGTCATTGTTGATATTGTAAAGAAGTTTTAATTATGTTTATACTTTTAGTATATTAGAAG
>MWBX01000026.1 GCA_002069755.1 Parcubacteria group bacterium ADurb.Bin247 | reverse complement strand
AAAATAGTTGACGAATTCTTTTCCTTAATTCCTAATTTAAATAAATAATTTAATGAAGAAAAAATTCCTAACATCTTGGTTGTTAGATATTCTTTTCCCTAGGTTTTGCATTAAATGCAAAAAAGAAGGGCTATATATTTGTAATGAATGTAGTATTTTTACATCAGAGACACAACCAGTATGCCCCTTATGTGGTTTAGCAAGCAAATTTGGAAAAACCCATAAGAATTGCTACACACCTCAATGTCTAGACGGCCTCACCAGCATTTGGGACTACGAGAATATTATAAAAGATGCTCTTCATATTATAAAATACCAAGGAAAATTTCACATACTAGAAGAGTTAATTGAAAGATTGATTTCTATAATGACTAAAAATCCAGAATCTTTTTCAAAGTTTGTGACACTTCTAACAGACGAAAACACTATTATAACTTTTGTGCCAATACACAAATCTAAAAAAAGACAAAGGGGATTTGACCAAGCAGAGCTGTTAGCAGATCATATTGCTACTCTAGGAAACAAAAAACCAATTAAATTACTAGAGAGAACTAAACAAACACAATCTCAGTTTGAACTAAATAAAAAAGAAAGACTAAATAATATTAAAAATGCATTTTCTTTTATTGGAAAAGAAAATATTAAAAAAGTTATCATTGTAGATGATATTTGGACTAGCGGAGCAACTATGCAAGAATGTTGCCGTGTTTTAAAAGAAAATGGAGCAACAAAAGTATGGGGCTTTACACTAGCCAAAGTGCAAAATGTTTATTACCCAAAATCATAATCTTTACCCAGACAAATTAAAAAAGATTAAAGATGCTCCAGAAAAGTTTTTCTTTTATGGTAATTTAAATGAAAATAGTTTAAAAACTATGGCTGTTGTTGGCTCTGGACAGCTATTCCGACATTATCAAGAGAAGAAATGGTTAATTTTGCATAAGTGTGCTATAATGGCATTCTAAGGTTTATGAAAATAGAATTAAAAATTTGGCACAATGTTAATGACGAGACCGACAGGAAAAGAAGCTCTTACTACTTTTGAACCAATTCTTAGAAAGTTAAAAAATAAAAAAGATGTCGTTATTGACTTTGATGATGTCATTGAAACCATTGAAATACTCAAAGAAGTCCGTAGTGTTAAATACACTAACTTGCTATTTAACCACTCTTTGTGCTAGATCAAAACATAGCTCCCGTAGTTTAACGGATAAAATAAGGGATTGCGGATCCCTTGATATAGGTTCGATTCCTATCGGGAGCACTAAGAAAATGAACCTCAAAACTCCAGTAGAAAACATTCAATATATTGGCGCCGTTTATCAAAAAAGGCTAGCCAAATTAAAAATCTACACAGTAGAAGACTTGCTAAATCATATGCCAGATAAATATGATGATTTTTCGGTAATTTCTAATCTATCTAGTGCTGAAAAAGGGCAAAACATTACAATTAGAGCCAATGTAGTTAAAATAGAAAATAAGAGAATCTTTAAAAAAAAGATGGTTTTAACTGAAGCTGTAATCCAAGACGGAGAGACCAAAGCAAAAGTTGTTTGGTTTAATCAACCATACTTACTAAATTCTATTAAAGAAGGGGAAGAATATTTCTTTTCTGGAAAAATTGACATTCGTAGTAAGTGGCTCACGCTAACCAATCCCGTTGTTGAAAAAACATTTAGTAAAAATGCTGGCACCCACACAGGAAGAATAGTTCCGACCTATCCTGAAACAAGAGGAATAACATCTAAATGGCTTCGCTTTGTGATTAAAAATCTTTTACAAAGAATAGATAATATTCCAGAAATATTGCCTAACGAAATAATTAAAGAACAAAAATTTCTCACTAAAACAGATGCTCTTAAAAAAATACATTTTCCTGATAATATAGACGATGTCAAAGAAGCAAAGAGAAGAATCGCCTTTGAACAAGTATATCTAATACAAATAACTCTTTTAGAAGAAAAAATAAGAATTTCTAGAGAAAACGCAGTTTCAATTCCAATTAATGTTGATGCCTTAAAAAAACTAACAGCCCAACTACCATTTAAACTAACCGACTCTCAAAAGAAAACTTCTTGGCAGATACTTAAGGATATGGAAAAGAAGTATCCTATGAATCGCTTACTAGAAGGTGATGTTGGCTCGGGCAAAACTGTTGTAGCGGCAATTGCTATTGTTAATACCGCCAAAGCAAAATTTCAATCAGCCCTTATGGTTCCCACTGAAGTATTAGCCAAACAACACTTTAAAGAGATCTTTAGTCTTTTAAAATCTTTTAATATAAATATTGGACTTTTAACCGGAAAAGAAGATAAGTATTATTCTAAAAAACTAAAAAATGATTTTATAGAAATATCTAGAAAGAAATTATTAGAAAAGGTTCTTATAGGAGATATAGATCTTTTAATTGGAACTCATGCCCTCATACAAGACAAAGTAAAATTCAATAATCTAGCTTTAGTTGTCTTAGACGAACAGCATCGTTTTGGAGTAAAACAAAGAGCTAAACTAGTTAGTCGGGATAGAAAAGAAGATGTTAGAATCCCACATTTGCTTTCTATGACCGCAACACCGATACCAAGAACACTAGCGCTTAGTCTTTATGGAGACTTAGATTTATCTTTAATTACCCAATTGCCCAAAGGAAGAAAAAAAGTATTAACTAAAATTGTTTTTGAAAAAGACCGTGCCAATGTTTATGCTTTTACCAAAAAACAAGTTCAAAAAGGAAAACAGGTTTTTGTAATTTGCCCAAGAATAGACCCAGACGAAAACAAAGAAGAGAACTCTCGCTGGACTAATGCTAAAGCTGTTAAAGAAGAATACGAAAGACTGCAAAAAATATTTCCAAAATTTAATATTGGAATTATCCATGGCAAAATGGGCATTAAAGAAAAAGAAAGAACAATGCAAGATTTTAAGAATAAAAAAATAAATATACTAGTCTCTACCTCAGTTATAGAAGTAGGTATAGATGTGCCCAATGCAACCGTAATGATTATAGAAGGAGCTGAAAGATTTGGATTAGCTCAGCTACACCAATTTCGAGGGCGAGTTGGCCGAAGCAAATCTCAATCTTATTGTTTTCTTTTTCCAGAATCTTTTTCTCCTAAAACTAAAAAACGCATGGCCGCGATTTTATCATCAGCCGATGGATTCTCTTTGGCTGAGCAAGATCTAAAACTACGAGGAGCGGGAGACTTTTTTGGCAAAAAACAGTGGGGACTAACCGATATTACAATGAAATCTTTAGCCAATTTAGAGCTGGTTCAGTTAGCTAGAGAATCAGCAATTAAAACAATAGAAAAGGATGTCTCTTTAAAAGGACACCCCTTGCTTAAATTAAAAGTTAATGAGTTGCGCAAAAATATGCATCTAGAGTGATTTTGGCTTAACTACCACTCTGCGATCTAGGCCTTCACCAATACTTTCGGTTTCAATATCGGTTCTTTGTTCTAGTGCTAAATGTATTATTCTTCTCTCATAAGGATTCATAACTGGGAGAATTTTTTCTGTTTTGTAAAAAGCAACCTCATCAGCAATGTCTTTCGCAACATCTCTTAGTTTTTCGTTTTTGATTTGTTTATAATTATTAATATCAACCTCAACAAACAAATCTTCTTTCACTTGCTTTCTAATAATACCTCTAATTATGTGTTGAATTTCAGCTAATGTTTTACCTCTTTCTCCAATTAAAGTTTTAGAGTGTTCTGTATTAATATTAACAAAAAACACTTCATCTCTTAAAACAACAATCACATCAATAATATCAAAAGTTGTTTTTTTGAAAAATTCCTCTACTTGTTTTTTAATTGCAACCGAATATTCGTTATTCATATCTTTTTAAAAACAATGTGTTGTTGAATTATAGAAAATACTGCTGTCGTTAACCAGTATAATCCCACAGCTAACGGAAGCTTTAAAAGAATAATTACTGTAAATACTGGAAAAAAGTATATCATTTGTTTTTGCATCTTTTCAGCCATTTCCATAGCTGGGTCTTGCTTCTTCTTTTTTTCTTTTTTTGTTTCGTGTCTACGAGTAGCCATCTTCATTTGAAAGAACTGAGCTACTCCAGCGCCAAGAATAATTATTATTGCCCCAACCATTGCCATCCAGTTGCCATTTATTTGGTTTAAACCATCTAATCCCAAATCAACAATTCCTAAAAACATAGAGTTTATCTCCCCCGAAAAGGGGATAAAGCTATAAAGGGCTTCAGAAAAATTATCATCTTGAACATGCCGCAAAACTCTATACAAAGCAATCAGAATTGGAATTTGGATTAAAAGTGGCAAAAATCCCGAAAAAGGATTTATTTTAGCTTCTTTGTAAACATTTAAAACTTCTTGAACTTGCTTTTCCTGATCATCTTTATACTTATTTTGAATTTCTTTAACTTTTGGCTGAATATCAGTAAGAGCTTTTTGTGATTCTATCCCTTTAGCGCTAAGAGGATAAAGTATTAGTCTAACAAGAATAGTAAGCACAATAATCGCTACCCCAAAACCACCAGGAAGAACACCGTATAAAAGTACTAAAATGCTTGCGATTGGTTGGTATAAAAAAATGTTAAATAACTCTGTCATTAGTTAAGAATATTGGCTTGTTTAAATAATTCTAATAAAATTCTTTTAGCGTCTAGTGATGTTATACTACTACTTTTTATAATTACTACAACATCAAATCCACCCTTTATATCTTTTAAAATTAGTCTTGTTTGTTCTCTGAAAATTCTCTTTACTTTATTTCTGACTACTGCTCTTTTAGAAATTTTCTTTGATACAATAAAACCAAATCTTGCTTCTTCTAAATTATTCTGACTAAATCTAATTGAAACAGAATCTAAGGAAACAACTTTTCCCGCATTAAAAACTTTGCGGAAATCTTTTTCTTTTTTTATTCTATTTTTAAAAGAAAGCATAAGCTACACTGTGATTTTTTCTCGACCCTTTCTTCTTCTTCTAACAATAACCTTCTTACCACCAGGAGTTTGAGATCGTTTCAAAAAACCATGTGTTCTTTTTCTTTTTCTCTTTTTTGGTTGATATGTAATTGACATATTCTTTAAAATCTTTTCACACTGAGATTCTACTTGTT
>MWBX01000025.1 GCA_002069755.1 Parcubacteria group bacterium ADurb.Bin247 | reverse complement strand
TATCTAAGGAAGGCAGAGAGTTTTTTGAGTACTTAAAAGAGCAAAGCGAAGAGAAAAAATTATATATTTATTTAAGAGAGCAGATTAGAAATAGTGAGAGATAAGGGAAAACTGTTATTAAAAGTTAAAATTAAGAAAAAACTTTAAGATAATTTTATGTTTAGATGGTAGGCAAAAAAATTATATTAACTCTTCTGCCTTTTTCACTGCCTCTATATAAGCACAGTAATCACAATTTTCACCAGCTTCGGGTATAACATTGCTATTTAGACATTTATGGGCATCTTTTATTGTTTGTTCTACCCAATTATCATTTCCTTCGTAAGCAATCAACGTTATATCGAATTCCAGCTTTGCATCAAAAGCCACTCTATCGGTAATGGCATTACAGTAAACAAAATAACCAGTATCAGAAACTTTGTACCCATTTCTTCTTAATAACCACTGATACATTTCCATTTGGCGTTTATAGCCATCTTGCCAGTCTTTGTCCAACTTGGTTATCTCTTCCATCTTACTGGTCGATTTATAATCAACCACGATATACTCGCCCTTTGAATTTATCCACAAGTCATCAATCGCTCCAAAAATCAATAAATTAGTGGCTTTGTGTAAATACTGCACTCCAACAAAATTTTGTCGCCAATCGTCTAACTTTTCGTGTGCCACCGGCTTTGCATCCACACCATACTTTTCTATCAATGGATGTTGAATACCACTTGCTCTGTGAGCATCAAACTCTAATTTTAAAAGTTTATCTACGGCACTATTTAGAGCAAATGGGAATCCAGGAGGTCTGGCTACACCCAAACGCCTGTCCAGATAAAAACATCTTGGACATTCTAAAAATAAGTCAATCTTTGAGCGACTAAGTTTAAATGGTTGATCGGAGTCAGGTTGATAACAATATTTTTTCAAACGTTTAGAATTGTAATATTGAGACATTTTTAATCTTTAATTCTTTTTCTAATAATTTCTTGCATTACTTTTAAGTCTTCATTGTTTATTAAATGAAACCTTACTTGTGCAATCTCATTTTCTCGATCTAGTATTGATGATTTTTTACTCAGCTTATCTTTAATTTTTTGTAACTCCTCTTTCGTAGTATGTTGCAACTCACAATATACCCAATTTTGAGCGTAATAATAAAAAAGCAACAAACTATCTCCTTCAAAAATGCTATTATGTGAGCCAGCACTACCTTTCTTAATATAAATTTCACCATTAGGGAATTCCTTTTCTACCCATTTTGGAATTGCTCTAACTGCGTCTTTAACAAACTCGGTTTTAACTCTAGCTATAGTTTCCTCTTCTGTTTCTGGAGGAGTAATCTTTTTTTCTTTAATAAATTTTACTGTTTGATCTTGATTTATACGTTGAATTGGCTTTAGTAATTGAGAGAACCATTCAAGAGCTGCTTCACCATCTTTTTGTAAAATTAGATTAATATCTCGATTATGCTTAACTGCATTTCTAAAATCTTTTAAAGCTATAAAGCGTTTTTCTATTTCAAATTTTGAGCGAAATATATCTTCAAAGTATTCCCAGTTTTTTAGAACAATATTTGAATAATCCATAATGTCACAAAAAGCTAGTTTCTCAGTCAGAGATATATCAAACTCTGTTTTTGAAGGATTCTTTTTCAAAAATTCTTTAGTTTTATTTTCCACTTTAGAAGTAATATTTGAAGGAATTGCCTTGCCCCAATAATCTGGACCAAATTTTTTGATTAAAACAGCGTGAATTAATTTCCTTAACTGATTTTCGATTTCATCTATCGCCTTATTGGCATTGTGACCCGCAATTTGCAATATCTTTGAACCGATTAATCTTTCAAATTCTTTAAAAATTGCGTCTGCACGATTATTGATAAATAAAGCATAATTATCATTCTTAATTGAATCGTCATATTTAATTAATTGAGTTTTTAATGCATCTTCAAAATCGGGATTTTCTTGATCATATTTAGCAAAATATTCACTAGGAGCCTTATTTAAAATTTCTTTATTTAATTCTGCCGGAATAAAACAAAAGTTGGCAAGTAAATATTCACCATTAATTCTCTTTTTTTTGAGAAATTGTCTTGGAAAAATATGATGTTTCTCGGGATTATTAAAATTTGAACAAATCTTTGCATCTAAAGGTATTACTGCATTTGTTCTAAAATGCCTTGGTTGCCTTAAAGCTAACATGCAAAAAAAGGCATTTCTCAAAGCAGACTTAGTGCTAATTTTACTTTTAATAATTCTTTCTCTATCAAGAGATATTGGATAGTTGATCTTAACTTCTTTAGATTTAAGTAGTTTATCGAATATTAATCTCCTATCCTCTTCCATTCTGGTTTCTCTAGAAGTTGCATATCTATCACTCAAAGCAGCTTTCCAAAACCATTCATGAACTTTTTCAGCTACCGGTTTGGTTAAAGACCTTCCCGGAAGTTTAAAGAATAAATAAGCCAACAGAGATATCATGGCTGGATATGGCACGAAATCATAGATTTTTGCACCCATATTGTTTGAAAGGTAATCAACAGACAATTTAATTGAGTTTGCTATCTCCTCCCAATTTTCTTTCAACTCATCTTTGGTTAATTGCAGCTGATAGGTTTTTCTACAATAGCCTTTGATAATAAGTGAGGCGGCATGAGTAACTACTTCTGGAGATATTCTGCCAAAGCCATTTTCTTTTTCAATAAAGTTACTTAATTCTTGATATTCTAGTTTAAGATCAAAGTCTTCTCCCCAAGTTCCAGCAACAACTAGATCAAAAAGAGAAAGTCTTTTTCCACCTTGATTTATTCTTTCAAAAATGTCAACAGCTTCATCTAATTCTTTTTCCCTAACAATAATAACTGAAAGCGGATAAGTTGAAAAAATGTTTCTACATTTCTCGAAAGCTCTTTTATGAACATTGTTGAGTTTGTTATATATTTGAAGATGTTTATTTTCGTCTAAAATATCTCTTAGCGGAACACAATTCTCATGTTCTCGATAACGAATAACAAATTCTTCTTTATCAAAGTTGAAACAAATCTGAGAATAGTCTGTATTTTCTACTTTTAAACCTTTTATCACAGCATATAGGGAGGTAGCTCTTTGTTGACCATCGAGTATGTAGCGAATTGAACTATATTCATCTGGTTTGGCAAGATTTAAATCAGCAATATTTCGATAAAAAAGATTGTACTTCTTGTCTGCTTCCCAGATGAAAAAACTACCAATTGGATATTCTTTATAAATTGAATCTAATAATTTAATTACCTTAGAGCGCTCCCAAACAAAATCTCTCTGGAATCTTGGAATTCTTAAATATCCGTGTTCTATGTCATGAACGATATCAGAAAGTTTTAATTCATCAACCTTAATTTTTTGCAGTTGCATAATGTTTTAGCTTT
>MWBX01000024.1 GCA_002069755.1 Parcubacteria group bacterium ADurb.Bin247 | reverse complement strand
TATTAAAATTGTTAATTAAATAATATAAACAAAACATATATCAATTTAATAATATCTTTAGTGGTAGTGTCTCTAATTTTTCTTTGGGCGGGATCAATAGACAATAACAAGATTGACGAGAAAGATCTAAAATCCAAAATTGGCCAAATGCTAATTGTTGGATTTAGGGGTTTAGAAATTGATTCAGAATCAAGTATTGCGCAAGCCATTAAAGATTTAAATCTTGGTGGGGTCATATTGTTTGATTACGACGTACCGTCAGAAGGAAAAATAAAAAGAAATATTGCTGACCCTGAGCAAACAAAACAATTAATTAGCAACTTAAAACTAATTTCCCCTACTCTTTTTGTGGCTGTTGACGCTGAAGGTGGTCTAATTAATAGATTAAAAGACAAATATGGTTTTACTAATATACCCTCAGCTCAAGATATGGGAGCCGAGAACCCAAGCCAAACTAAAGAACACGCTCTTTTTCTTGGCAATCAATTAAAAGAGCTTGGTTTTAATGTAAACTTTGCCCCCGTGGTTGATGTAAATATAAACACCGAAAACCCTGTAATTGGCGGATTAAAAAGATCTTTTGGCGAAGATGCTGAAACTGTAACTATCCATGCATCAAACTTCATATCTGGACTAAACGAAAACAATATTATTACTGCAATTAAACATTTCCCCGGACACGGAAGCTCAGAGAATGATTCTCACCTAGGTCTTGTGGATATTACAAACACATACCAAGAAGAAGAACTAATTCCTTACAAAAAATTAATTAGTGCGGGCTATAACGATATGATAATGACAGCTCATGTTATAAATACCAATATTGATGCTAACTACCCTGCCACAATGTCTCCTAATTTTCTTCAAGACATATTAAGAGAAGATTTAGAATTCAAGGGCGTTATCGTTTCAGACGATATACAAATGGGAGCAATAACTGAACATTTCGGATTTGAAGAAGCAATAATTAAATCTATTAATGCTGGTTGCGATTTATTGATTATATCTAACAATAGTTCTACTTATAACGAAGATGACTATTACAGAGCAGTTGAAACGATATTTGATGCTGTAGTAGCAGGAGAGATAAACATTGAAACAATAAATAACTCTTATGATAGAATTACTAAGCTTAAAAAACGATATAATTTAATAGAGTAAAAAGAAAAGAGACAAACAAAGGTTTGCTTCTTTTCTTTTCCACTAACGGTTGGGGGAGCTTTGAGTATTTTTATTCCCGCTAACCTGTGACCCCACGGGGAATCGAACCCCGATTACCAGATTGAAAATCTGGTGTCCTGACCGTTAGACGATAGGGCCGTCTATAAAGTGTATATAGCCTAAAAATTGAAAAATTACAAGAAAAAGTATAGAATCACCCTATGAGAATACTAGGAATAGAAACTTCTTGCGACGATACTTGTGTTTCAGTTATAAAAGATCTAGACATACTAGCAAATGTTGTATCGTCTCAAACAAAAGTGCATCAAAAATGGGGCGGTGTTTATCCAACAATGGCTCGAAGAGAGCACCAAAAAAACCTACCTATAGTTTTTAAAAAAGCTCTAGATAAGGCCAATCTTTTAGTTAAAAAAAAGTCTCTAGTAAGGGAAGACAAAATAAAAGAAATTCTTTTTAGAGAAGACATTTTACTTAAAAAAACACTGAACATTCTGGGTAACTACCAAAAACCAGATATTGATTTTATCGCTGTTACTTATGGCCCAGGTCTTGATCCATCGCTTTGGTCAGGAATTAATTTTGCTAAAGCTATAAGCGCAGGATGGAACATACCAATTGTACCGGTTAATCATATTGAAGCTCACCTATTAATATCTTTATTTGAAATTAAAAATAATAGACTTAAGCAAAAAAATGTGCAATTCCCAGCCATTGGATTAATTGCATCAGGCGGACACACACAGTTAGTTTTAATAAAAGACATAGGTAAATACAAAACAATTGGCGAAACTAGAGATGATGCTGCTGGAGAGTGTTTAGACAAAATTGCTCGAATATTAAATATTGGCTATCCTGGTGGCCCAGCAATAGCTAAAAGAGCAAAGCTATGTAAAAAGAACACAATTACCCTTCCTCGCCCAATGATAAATCATAAAAATTACGATTTTAGTTTCTCTGGTCTTAAAACAGCTGTTCTTTATTCAAAAGAAAAAGAAAACATAAATTGCATGGCCAAAGAAACCGAGCAAGCGGTTATAGATGTTTTATTAAAAAAAACTGTCTTGGCATCTAAGGAATATAAGGCAAAAAACATTATTCTTGGTGGGGGTGTAACGGCAAACAAAGAATTAAGAAGACAATTTTCAAAAGAATTTAATAATCTGCTTCTTCCTCCAAAAGGAGCTCAAACAGATAATGCCCTTATGATTGCTGTTGCAGGACTCATGTCCCCAAAAACAAAAAACTATGCTAATATAAAATCAAATCCTAATTTAAGAATATGAAAATAGAAAAAAACTACAACGCTAAAGATACTGAAAAGAAAATATTTTCTCTTTGGAAAAAAACTGGGTACTTCAATCCAGATAATCTTCCTAAAAACCATAAAGAGAATTTTTGTATTATTATGCCCCCAGCTAATGCCAACGACCCAATGCATATTGGCCATGCAGTAGGTGCAACACTGCAAGATATAATGATAAGATATAATCGAATGAATGGCAAAAAAACATTGTGGTTGCCCGGATCGGATCATGCGGGATTTGAAACTCAAGTGGTTTACGAAAAAAAACTAGAAAAACAAGGGCGTTCTCGTTTTCAAATGACCCGAGAACAATTCTATAAAGAAGTATGGGACTATACTCAAAAAAACCGCAAAACAGTTAAAAAACAATTAGAAAGTATGGGAATATCAGCTGACTGGTCCCGAGATACATTTACACTAGACCCCCATGTAATTAAAACCACTTACCAAACATTTAAAAAAATGGCCGACGAAGGATTAATATACCGAGGCTCTCGTTTGGTTAATTTCTGTACTAAACACAAAACAGCTTTTTCAGATTTAGAAATTGAAAAACTAGAGAAAACAGATCCACTTTACTATATGAAATATGGACCAATAACACTAGCAACTGTAAGACCCGAAACACAATTTGGAGATACCGCTATTGCAGTTCATCCTGAAGATAAGAGATATAAGAAATATATTGGCAAAAAATTAAAATTTAATACTATTTTGGGTGAAAAAGAATTAATGATTATCGCCGATAAGTTTGTCGAACCAGAATTTGGTACTGGAGCAGTAAAAATAACTCCAGCTCATGACTTTAACGACTTTGAAATGTGGGAAAGACATAAAAAAGAAATGCCCGAACCGATAAAAACAATCGATGAAGACGGTAAAATGACTAATGTGGCTGGGCCATATAAGGGGATGAAAATAGATGAAGCAAGAGCAAAAATAGTTCAAGAAATGCTAAATAAAGGTTTTATTGATAAAATAGATAGTAACTATACTCACTCAGTCTCTGTTTGCTATAAATGTAAAAAAACAATAGAACCATTAATCAAGAGCCAGTGGTTTATTAAAACCAAACCAATAGCTAAACCGGCCATAGATGCTCTAAAAAATGGAGAAGTTGAAATTATCCCAAAATCATATTCTAAAGTATATTTCCATTGGTTAAAGAATATTAGAGACTGGAATATATCTAGACAAAACTGGTGGGGTATAGCAATCCCCGCTTGGCAATGCCTTGATTGCGGACATTGGACTATTACCACAGGAAGCACTCCCAAAAAGTGTGAAAAATGCGATTCAAAAAATATCCAAAGGGATCCCGATGTTTTCGATACTTGGTTTTCTTCTGGTCAATGGCCCTTTGCAGTGTTCAAGAAAAAGGACTTTAAAACATTTTATCCAACTTCGGTTATGGAAACTGGCTACGACATATTATTCTTCTGGGTAATAAGAATGATGATGCTAAGCCTCTATGTTACCAAAAAACCTCCATTTAAAAAAATATATCTTCACGGATTAGTGAGAGACAAAGATCGACAAAAGATGTCTAAATCAAAAGGCAATGTGATTGATCCTATGGAAATAACTGAAAAATACGGAACTGATGCTTTAAGATTAGCGTTAATAATTGGTAATATGCCTGGTAAAGATGTTGTTATATCCGAAGAAAAAATAAAAGGATACCGAAACTTTGTAAATAAAATATGGAATGTTTTTCGTTTTATATTAATTAATACAGAAGATTACAAACCAGGTAAAATAATTCTCACAAAAGAAGATAAGCAAATACTTAAAAACTTTGAAAAGAAATCTTTATCTATAACAAAGAAGATTGATAATTTTAAATTTTCCCAAGCAGCCGAAGAAATATATCACTACACCTGGCATGAATTTGCTGATAAAATAATAGAAAAATCAAAACCAGTTTTAGAAGATAAAAAAACTAGAAAATCTCGTCAATATGTTTTGATAGAGGTAATGAAAGGAATAACAATATTACTTCACCCCTTTGCTCCTTTTGTCACCGAAAAAATTTATCAAAACCTACCCATAAAAAAGAAATCTTCTTTAATGATAGAATCTTGGCCAAAATAATATGCAATTATTATATTTTATCATCTTTGCTATCTTTCCAAGCTTTTTGTGGTTAATTTTCTTTTTAAAAGAAGATCCACGCCCCGAACCTAAAAAAACAATACTTAAAGTGTTTTTTTATGGGGTATTATCCGCTATTCCTGTTATTTTAATTGGTGTTTTGGTCAGCATAGCAATGCGCTCAATTGGACTAAACGACTATATTGTCACCCTCGTCAGTATTGTGTTTGTAGCTGCAATAACAGAAGAAATTGCTAAGTATTGTGCTCTAAAACATTCAGCACTTAAAAGTTCAGAATGTGACGAACCTCCAGACATTATGATTTATGCCATAACGGCTGCAATGGGTTTTGCTGCCTTTGAAAATTTACTCTTTTTATTACCAGACAAAGAAGTTTTACTAATTAGTCCAAATATTTATTTAAAAACAGTGTTTGCTGAAAGTATTATTCGTTTTGCTAGTGGAACATTTCTTCATGCTCTAACATCTGGCATTATAGGATATTTTGTGGCAATCTCAATGATGACCACAAAGCACAGGAAAAAGATAGTTATTATAGGGCTACTTTTAGCAATGCTCTTGCATGGTTTGTATAATTTGTCTATAATAGCAGGTAAGGAGAACGAATCACTTTTTGTAATCGCTCCCACTATATTAATAATGCTTTTCATTGTCATCTTTTATTGTTTTTCTAAAACAAGAAAAATGACAAGCATCTGCAAATTAGAAAAATGAAAAATGAAAATTGGTCTGAGAAAAAAATAGATAAAAAATGGCCCGATCCAGAAGGAGAGCTGGCAATAGATTTATGCCAAACAGAAAAAGAAATAATTATCCAATCAGCAGTAGCAGGTATTAAAGCAGAAGACATTAATATATCTGTTGAAAAAGACGTCTTAATTATAAAAGGAACAAGAAATCGCCCAGAACAAAACAAAGACTGTAATTATTTTATAGAAGAATGTTATTGGGGAAACTTTTCTAGAAAAATAATTATCACTGAAGATATTGATCCTTCTAGAATAGATGCCTCAATGAAAGACGGTATTCTGACTATTAAAATACCTAAAGTAATTAAAGATTTAAAAGAACCGATAAAGATAAAACAACCCTAAAAGGGTTGTTTTAATTAGTGCCGGAGGTGGGACTCGAACCCACACACCATAAGGAACATGGTCCTAAACCATGCGTGTCTGCCATTCCACCACTCCGGCTTATAGGGGAAAGCCCCTTTTTAAAAGGGGCTTTTTTGTCTGTACAGACAAAAAATACTAACTAACCCCCATTATTCTAATAACAAATTCACTAATACCTCGTGATAATATTGCCAACACAATCGCGACTATAGCAAATGTAAGCACTGATTTTCCTTTCTTAATACTATCTTCATCTTGACCACCCATAAGGAAATAATATGCACCTAACAGAAAGAATAGCGCTGATACCATAAGCAAAAGCCAAAAAGCTCCAGTGAAAATAGAGGATATTGCGTTTTCAATAGTTATGACTTCGGGAACATTTGAAGGAATTGTTTCTCCTAAACCAATTCCAGCATCACCCAATGCAAT
Source organism: Parcubacteria group bacterium ADurb.Bin247 (assembly GCA_002069755.1). Classification (GTDB taxonomy): domain Bacteria; phylum Patescibacteriota; class Minisyncoccia; order Minisyncoccales; family CSSED10-335; genus MWBX01. The sequence goes on along the minus strand of MWBX01000024.1, from coordinate 6,753 downwards.
AAAAGGTGCAGCAATCATAAAAGATACAGCTAATAATAATAATGATGATTTTTTCATATTTCTAATTTTAATTTATATTTTCGACCTTTAAATTAACCTGACACAATCCGCACAACAAATTCTGCTATTCCTCGTGACAATATCGCTAATACAATTGCAACAATAGTAAAGATTAAAACACTTTTTCCCATTTTACGATACTCTTCATTTTCCCCTCCCATAAGAAAATAATATGCTGAGAGCAAAAATGAAAGAGCTGAAGACATAAGCAGTAGCCAAAACATATAGGCGAAAATCCGTCCAATAATTATTCCAATGTCTAGCGCCTCTTCCCCTACAATTCCATAAACAACAGCGATAATTCCTCGAGCTAATAAAAGAATAAGTAGACCTAGTAAAGTATATATTGCAATATTCTTAGCTGTTTCTATGTTCTTGGGATTACCAGCTGCAGTTAATAAAAAGAACGCTGCGACTAAAAAAGACAATGGCGCCAATGCCAACCCTAAGTTGAACAAAAACCCTGCTACTGTATTTAAAAGTTCTGGAAATTCAGTTGCGTCTATCGGTGATGTTAACGAAATTGTTTCGGCAAAGCAAAAAGAAAACGGCAAACAAAGCATTAAAGTAGGAATAATTAATTTGATTGCTTTCATCTTTTCATTCATTTTTCCTTTTTTTTATAAATTTGTCAAGAACATATTGCCGAAGCAACTTTATCTTGTGAACTAAGCTTCATCACTCTAACCCCTTGTGTTGTCCTAGAAAGCCTAGAAACCAAAGAAATATCACTTTTAATAACATGGCCTTTACGAGATATAATAATAAGATCTTCCTCGTACCCTTTAAGCACCTTTGACACAACTAAACTACCAGTCTTTGATGTTACATTAAGTGCCTTTATTCCTGAACCACCTCTTTGTTGAATACGATACTCTTTGAGTAGTGTCTTTTTTCCATAACCATTTTCAGTTATTACAAGCAACATTTCATCTTTTTCTTTTTCTTTAATAACAACATCCATTCCAACAACCTTGTCTGCTTTTTTAAGACGAATACCTCTAACTCCAGATGCGGTTCTACCCATCTCTCTCACATCTTTTTCTTTAAATCTTATTGACTGACCTTTTTGAGTAACCATAATAATGTCATCTTTGCCAGTAGTCTTAGAAACATTCTTAAGTAAATCTCCTTTTTTAAGATTGATAGCAATCAGACCCGATCTTCTAATATTTCTAAATTCATCTAAAGATGTCTTTTTAACTACTCCTTGCTCAGTTGCCATTATTAAATATTTAACTCCATTTTCAACATCATCTTTACTTAGTGGGATAATAGACAACACTTTCTCTTGTGAAGATATTTCCAAGAAATTAAATATCCCTCTGCCACGAGCCACTCTATTTGCCTCAGGTATTTCATAAGCTGGTATCCTAAATACTTTGCCCGAATCAGTAAAGAATAACAAAGAATCGTGAGTCTTGGCTTCAATAAAGTGTTCAACAACATCTTCCTGAACGGTCTTCATTCCAAGTATACCCTTGCCACCTCTTTTTTGAATTTTGTAAGTTTGAGGATTAATTCTCTTAATATAGCCACCACTAGTTAATGTAATTATTGTGCTTTCAAGTGGGATTAAATCTTCTTCTGCTATTTCTTCTAATTTTTGAACATAAACTTTGGTTTTTCTCTCGTCACCAAAAACCTTCTTGGCTTCGTTTAATTCCTTTTCAACAATATCTTCTATTTTCTTTGGACTTTTAAGAATTGCTGCTAATTCCTTTATATTCTTTAATAATTCTTTTAATTCTTCTTCAATTTTATCCCTCTCCATCTTAGCTAACTGGTGAAGCCTGATTTCTAAAATAGCGCTAGCCTGAATCTCGGTAAGTTTAAAGACTTTCATTAAGTTCTGACGAGCATCGTCTTTACTTTTAGATTGCCTGATAATCTTAATACATTTGTCAATATTAGTAAGAGCTGTCATTAAACCCTCTAAAATGTGAGCTCTTTCTTTAGCTTTATTTAAATCAAACTTTGTCCTGCGATAAATAACATCTTTTCTGTGATCGATATAATAACTAAGAACTTCAAACAAACTTAATGTTCTTGGCTGTATTCCATCAACCAAAGCAATCATATTTAAGTAAAATGTTTTTTGAAGAGATGTGAACTTATACAATCTATTAATAATCTTTTTTGGATGAGCATCGGATTTGAGATCAATAACAATCCTTAATCCATCACGATCTGATTCATCTCTAATATCTTTAATTCCATCTATTGTTTTATCAGCAACCAATTTAGCAAATTGCTCAACAAGACTTGATTTGTTTATTTGAAATGGTATTTCGGTAATGATAATCTGTTGCAATTTTCCAGAATCTACAATATCTGCCGTACCCCGGACAACAATTGGACCCTTACCTTGAGAGTAGGCTATTATCATCTCTTTTTGATTATAAATCTTACCTCCAGTTGGAAAGTCAGGACCCTTAATAAATTGAAACAAATCTTCTGTCTTTGCATTGGGATTTCTCATTACAAAACAAGCAGCGTCAACAACTTCAGAAAAGTTATGTGGTGGAATAGATGTCATCATTCCTACCGCAATACCTAGCGTCCCATTTAATAACAACTGAGGGAAAGGAGCTGGCAAAACCGATGGTTCTTTTAGAGTTCCATCATAATTATCTCTAAAATCTACTGTATCCTTGTCAATATCGTGTAACATTTCTTCTCCAAAATGAGACATTCTAGCTTCAGTATAACGATAAGCAGCCGGAGAATCTCCATCAATAGAGCCAAAGTTTCCTTGACCATCTATTAGAGGATATCTAAAAGAAAAATCTTGAGCCATGCGAGCCATAGCGTCATAAACTGATGCATCGCCATGAGGATGATATCGCCCCAAAACCAAACCAATTACGTTAGCAGATTTACGAAATTTAGCATTATGCTTTAAACCATCTTCGTGCATCGCATATAATATCCTACGATGAACAGGCTTTAAACCATCTCTAACATCAGGCAAAGCACGAGCGACAATAACCGACATTGCATAATCGATATAACTTTCTTGCATCTCTTCAGTAATTTCCCTTATCTTAACATAACCAATTTCAGATCCTAATTTTTCTTGTTTCTCTTTTTTCATTTTTTAGAACTCAAAATAACGACTTCGACACCTTCTCGAGATGATAAGTCTTTATTTTTAATGTTTAGTTTAGGAATCTCTTCCTGTTTCTCTATACCCATAACTTTCAAGAACTCATCCAATTGTTTGCTATTATTATAACCCATGGGAATAACAATTTTAGGCTCAACCTGAGCAACTATTTTAGCAACTTCTTTAGCACGATCACTACTTGAACCATTAATATCTATAATCAAAATATCAATATTATTTAATTCTAGATTGACATCTTCTTGTTTTAAAGATGAAATATAGCAAACAGTAATCTCTTCTGACTCAATAAGATAAAATGGTTTTTTAGTTTGAGTATCAATGCTTTGCACAAAAACACCACCAATTTCATATTCTCCCGGACCAGATATTAAAAATGGTTTTGCCCCGGCTTTTAATTGACCATTTGCAACCTTATCGCTTTTCAACAAGATAATATTTTCTTTGTTTTTTGAATTTACCGGCTCAATAGCAATATCTATATTTGAGTTTTTATCTTTTTGAGTACTCAAATTAAAAAAGGTCCCTCCGTTCCAAGTTATATTCATATAATTTTTATGTAGTTTGCTTTTTGATGTTACCACAGCTATTGCAAAAATTCAATATTTGTTATAGTATCCAGGCAATATGAGAGAATCGCTTATAGCTAAAATCAATGAACAGAAAATAATTAAGGTTGGTGATATTATCGAAGGAACCGTTATCGGTCATGGCAGATCTTCAGTTTATGTTGACTTAGGTATTTACGGTACCGGTATTATATACGGCAAAGAATATCAAATTGCCAAGGACTTATTACACAAGATTAACCTTGGAGAAAAAATATTTGCCAAAATAATTTCTTTAGAAAACGAAGATGGGTATGTTGAATTGTCGGCCAGTAAAGCAGGTCTAGATTTTGCATGGAACACAATTAAAGAAAAGAAAGAAAAAGAAGAACCAATTAGCGTAAAAATAATTGGAGCCAATAAGGGAGGGCTATTAACTAAAGTAATGGGACTTTCTGCTTTTATTCCCGTCTCACAACTATCTAACCAAAACTACCCCAAAATTGATGGAGGAGACTCTTCTAAAATATTAAAAGAAATACAAAAATTTATCGGAACAGAAATGGAAGTAAAGATATTAGACTTCTCCGAAAAAGATGAAAAACTAATATTATCCGAAAAAATAGATGAGATGGAAAAAAACAAAAAATTGCTAGAAGCTTATTCTGTTGGAGATGTTGTAACTGGAAAAATAACGGGAATAGCTGAATTTGGAGCATTTATTTCATTTGGAGATAATATTGAAGGATTAATTCACATATCAGAACTTTCTTGGCAAGTAGTAAATAACGCTAACGAAATTGTTAAAGAAGGTGATACTGTGGAAGCAAAGATTGTTGAAATAAACAACGACCGTGTCTTTTTATCTATCAAAGCATTAAAAGAAAATCCCTGGGAAAAAATTCAGAGCAAGTACAGTGTCGGAGATACTATTGATGGTGTTGTTGTTAAAATAAATGATTATGGAGCTTTTGTAGAATTAAAATCTAAAGAAAACAAAGTCCAAGGACTTTGCCACGTATCCGACTTTGGTACTATTGAAAAAATGTCCGAAGAACTAGAGCTAAACAAGAAATATAAGTTTGAGATAATATCCCTAGAACCGCAAGAACATCGAATCATATTAAGAAAAACCACTTAAAAGCGGGTTTTTCAATTATTTCAAATACCCTCACTGGACCTTCAACATACCTCTCTAGGACCACCTTACTAGTACCACTAATTTAATAGACTTTCTATTGTCTTTCCCACCCAATGGTCAGTACTCGATTTTCATATGTCTTAATTATTGCTAGTATATTAAAGAACAATATTTCTTGATTTTCAAAACTATTTAGTATATACTTTCAAATGATGCTTCCGTAGCTCAATAGGATAGAGCAACTCCCTTCTAAGGAGTAGGTTGCACGTTCAAATCGTGCCGGAAGCACATAATGGTGAGTGTAGCTCAACGGCAGAGCTCTGGTTTGTGGTACCAGTGGTTGCGGGTTCAAATCCCGTCGCTCACCCCAATTTCCCAAAAAAGATATTCTTCTCAAAATAAACATAAATTACATACTCTTTTTTGTTGGATAAAACTTATTATATATAATAGTAATATAATTAAAATCTACTTCTTCTCTTCTAGCTTCAATGCTACACTTAATACTTTTTTATTTCGTAAAATTTGAAGTACTACTTCATCTCCAATACTATACTTTTCTAAAATGTCAGACAAATAATTGTCTTCTGTAATTTCGTGATCATCAATAGTTAGAATAATATCAAATTCTTTAATGCCTGCCTTAGCAGCTGCAGATTTTGGAACCACTGCCTCTTCTCCAAGTCTCTCTCTAATGACTAATGCCCCTCTAGAAACTGGCAAGTCGTTCTTTCTAGATATTTCTTCGTTTAGTATAATATATTTGATTCCTAAAAAGGGTCTTTTAATCTTGCCATACTTCTTGACCTCCAGTAAATCTCTCTTGGCATAATTAATTGGTATGGCGAAACCAAGATTTTGACTTCCGACTACCATGGCAGTATTAATACCTACCACCTCGCCAGCCATATTAATTAATGGACCACCCGAATTACCTGGATTAATGGCGGCATCTGTCTGAATAAGCCCCTTTAATCTTGTTGTTTTTTCAGAAAAACCCGAATGAGCATTAATAAGACGAGAAAGTCCCGATATTATTCCCGCTGATATGGTATCATAAAATTCACCTAAAGGGTTTCCAACCGCAATAACAGATTCTCCCAATTCAACACTAGAAGAATTGCCTAGTTTTAGATAAGGAAAATTCTTACCATCAATTTTAAGTATTGCAATATCGTTAATTGGATCACGAGACAATATTTTAGCCGAATATGTGAGTGTCGGCTCTAATATTGCATAATAATTAGCTTCGTTATTAAAAACAACATGACAAGATGTTATAACCAATCCATCTTTAGAAACAATAAAACCAGAACCACCACCCACCTTAATCTCTTCTGCTTTTTTCTTTTTAGTTAAGCCACTGAAAGGCAAGCCATATATGTCAGACCCTGAAATATTTTGATGGGCTGTTATCGTAATAACAGCTGGACAAACTTTCTTCACTATTTTTGTTATTGGCAATGTTTTTTTATTCATAGTCCTATTATAGCAGAAAAACAGTTGCCTTCAAGAGAAAAAAAGGATATACTCTCTTATACGCCCTTGTAGTTTAATGGATAAAACGACTCTCTCCTAAGGAGTAACTGCAGGTTCGATTCCTGCCGAGGGCACAAAGGTCGACGCATTTTAATAAAAATATAATCATATGAAAAATAAAATTTTAATTGTTAGTACTCTCGCTCTTGCTTTTGCTAGTAGCATAGATGCGAATCAAGCTACTAGTCAAAAGGGAAATATTCAAGTTGAAAATATCCAAAATCAAGAACAAAACGAAAAACAGGTACAAAACCAAAATAAAGATATCCAAAATCAAGAACAAAACGAAAAACAGGTACAAAACCAAAATAAAGATATCCAAAATCAAGAACAAAACG
>MWBX01000023.1 GCA_002069755.1 Parcubacteria group bacterium ADurb.Bin247 | reverse complement strand
TAATCCTGGTGAACAATTTAAACAAGCCAGAAATGCAACAAGATGGAGTCATATGAACAGTATTGCTAACGGAGTGTATTCTTATGTTATATCAAACGGAGGAAATTATCCAGATTGTATTCTTGATCATCCTGCAACAACAACAGTGTCAAATTGCACAATTTTAGTAACAGGTGGTCATATTGGAGGTATTCCACAGGATCCTTCTACGGGCGAGAATTATGTAATTAGGTTTGATAATTCGGATCAAACGAGAATAAGAATAAGTTCAACAGCTGAAGAAGCAGAAGATGTTGTAGTCATTCAGTAATTATAGTTTAGTATTCAGGCATAGAATCCGTTTTAAAACGGATTCTTGTCTTTTTCTCCTCTTTTGCTATAATACCAGCGAATATGAATAAAGATAAATTTCCATCAGAGTTACGTTTAGATAAAGCTTCGGGTAATTGGGTTGTTATTGCTACCGGTAGAGCTAAAAGACCCGAGTCTTTTAAGAAGGTAAAAAATGGTAGTATTAAAGAATCAAACAAAGATTGTTTTTTTTGCAATATTGAAACTCAAGGAGAACCATTGCTTGTATACTATAAAGGGAAAAAAGTTGAAGGTATTAAAAAATGGACAACAGTTGTTATTCCCAATAAGTTTCCAGCTTTTATTCGCTCCAAGAGTCTGAATAGAAAAAAGAGGGGAGAGTTTTTTGAAACAATGAATGCAGTTGGTGCCCACGAAGTTGTAATTACTAAAAATCACAATAAATCATTAGCTTTATTATCTCTAGCAGAAGTAAAAGAAGTTATTGATGTCTATACTGATAGATATAATTCTCTAATTAAAGAAGATGGTATTAATTATGTTGCTATATTTCATAATCATGGACCCGAAGCAGGAGCTTCGGTAGCTCATCCACATTCTCAAATAGCTGGTATTCCGCTAATAGATTATGATTTGAAGAAGGCTCTGGCTAAGTCAAAGAAATACAAAAAGGACGGAGATTGTATTTATTGCAGAATGAACGATTGGGAATTAAAAGAAAAAGAAAGAATTGTATACGAAAACGAGCATTTTATAGCTCTTTGCCCTTTTACATCTAAGGTTGCATTTCAAGTAATCATTTCTCCTAAGAAACACTTGTCTCATTTTGAAAATATTACTGAGCAAGAAAAAGAAAGTTTAGCCGATGCTTTTCGCACAGTCTTAAGGAAGCTCTACAAGGCTCTAGGTGATCCCGCTTACAATTTTTATCTACACTCAGCTCCATCAGATAATGATGATCATTTGTATTATCATTGGCATTGGACAATATTACCCAAAACATCTATTTGGGCTGGGTTTGAGCTTGGAGTTGGAATAGAGATATCTACAATTGAGCCCGAAGAGGCCGCCAAATATCTTAGAAACCAAAAAATATGAAAAAGAAACTGATTGTTGCTAATTGGAAGATGAATCCAACAACACTGAAACAAGCAGAGGGGATTGTTAAAAGATATAAAGATGTTTCCAATTTAGTTGTTTGCCCACCTTTTGTTTTCTTAAATAGTATTAAATTAAACAAAGTTCAACTTGGAGCTCAAAATTGTTTTTGGCTAAATGAGGGTTCTTTTACTGGAGAAGTTTCACCAGCAATGCTTAAGAGTATTGGTTGCAAATATGTTATTCTAGGTCACTTTGAGAGAAGAAGTATATTTAAAGAAGACAATAAAACAATTAATTTGAAAGTTAAGGCTTGCCTAAAATCAAATTTGAATGTAATTTTATGTATTAGCGAATTAAAACAATTAAAAAAGTCTTTGGACGGAATAGAGAGACTTAATAAAGTTATTATCGCTTATGAGCCTGCTTGGGCGATTGGTACCGGTAAAGCTTGTAGCGCTAGTTTGGCTGAGAAAAAAAGATTATTAATTAAGGAATTATTTCCTAGTTGTCGGGTTTTATACGGGGGGAGTGTTAACGAAGATAATTATCTAGATTATAATAATTTTGATGGATTGTTGGTTGGCGAATTATCACTTAAAAAAGAGTTTAACAGTATTTTATGAATTCGAAAGAAATTAGAAACAAATTCATAGCATTTTACAATCAAAGGAATCATAAAACAATTCCTTCGGTTTCTTTAATACCAGAGAACGATTCTACACTACTCTTTGTTAATTCGGGTATGTTTCCCTTAGTCCCTTATCTTAGAGGAGAAAAGCACCCATTGGGTAATAGATTAGTTAATTATCAAAGATCATTTAGAACTGATGATATTGATGATGTTGGTGACAATCGTCATACAACATTTTTTGAAATGCTTGGTAATTGGTCTTTAGGAGATTATTTTAAAGAAGAACAATTAAATTGGTGGTATTCTTTTTTAATTGAAGAAATTGGTTTAGACCCCAACAGGTTATATCAAACAGTATATTTAGGGAGTGATTCAATTCCAAAAGACAACGAATCAATTAAGATTCTTAAAAGTATATATTCTAAATATGGAGTTGAGGCATATGAAGGCCCAGAAGTTATTAATCAAGAAATTGATTTTACTAAGTTTAAGATATTTGCATATAAAGATAATAATTGGTGGCAGAGAGGTGATACGGTAGGAGAATTGGGTGGCACAGATTCTGAAACATTTTATGACACTGGAAAAGATCACAATTCTGCATTTGGAGAGTTTTGTCATCCCAACTGTAATTGTGGTCGATTTATAGAAATTGGCAATTCTGTTTTTATGCAATACATTAAAACTTTAGATGGTTGGCAAGAATTAAAAAATAAAAATGTTGATTTTGGTGGGGGACTAGAGAGATTAACTATGGTTTCTTCGGATATGGGAAGTATTTTTGAAACTGATTTGTTTTTTCCAATAATATCTAAAATAGAAGATTTGTCTGGTAAAAAGTATAGTGATGATATTAAATCATTTGAGATTGTAGCCGATCACATAAAAGCTAGTTGTTTTATTTTGGGTGATGTTAGAGGAGTTCAACCGAGTAATAAACAGCAAGGATATTTCGTGAGAAGATTAATTAGGCGAGCCATTGTTTATGGCGGTAAATTAGGCATAGAATCTTTTGGTTCTGATTTAGCTAAAGAAGTTGTTAATATTTACAAAGAATATTATCCTGAATTAGTTAATAATTATGATTTAATTGTTAGTGAAATTGTAAAAGAAGAAGAAAAGTTTAGAAAAACACTAAATAGGGGATTAAAAGAGTTTAATAAGATAGAAAGTGGCATTGTTTCTGGAAAGTTGGCTTTTGATTTATACCAAACATATGGTTTTCCAATAGAGATAACAAAAGAGCTTGCTCAAGAGAAAGGAAAGAAGGTTGACTTAGATGATTTTAATTTAGAAATGAATAAACATAAAGGTTTGTCTCAGACAGCATCGGCTGGTATGTTTAAGGGTGGTTTAGCTGATAGTAGCGAGTCAACAACAAGACTTCATACGGCAACTCACATTTTATTATACTCACTAAGAAATATTTTGGGAGACAGTGTAGTACAAAAAGGAAGCAATATCACTAAAGAAAGATTAAGGTTTGATTTTTCTTTTACAAGAAAGCCAACTGAAGAAGAATTAAAAAGAATAGAGAATATGGTCAACGAGATAATAGCTGATGATTTAGAGGTTATAAAAGAGAATATGCCATTAGCGGAGGCTCTAAATTCAGGCGCTTTGTCTTTTTTTGGAGAAAAATATCCTAGTGTGGTGAGTGTTTATTCTATTGGTAAAATATCTAAAGAAATATGTTTAGGACCACATGTTAAAAGAACTTCTGAGTTAGGTAAGTTTAAAATTATTAAAGAAGAGTCTTCGGGAGAAGGTGTTAGGAGAATAAAAGCGGTGTTGGGATAGACATTTTATTTCTAATATACTATAATACGAATATGAAAAAAATATACGATATATTTCCACCAAGTAAAAGAGAAGATAGCGTTGTGCCACGTAGTACTCGTACAATAAAAAGTAAAAAGATTGGTATTGTGTTTGGATTAGTGATTATAGCATTTTTTGCTTTTACATATTTTTCAACATTAAAGTTTGAAATCAATATTTGGCCTGAAACTGAAAAGCTAAACTATAATAATACAGTTAAACTATCTACTGAATATTTGCATATAGAAGATGATATTATTCCTGCTAAAGTTTTTACTATAACTAAAGAAGAAAAAAGAGATTTTTCGTCTTCTGGTAAATCGGTAGAAGAGAAAAAGGCCGAAGGGGTTCTTAAAGTTTACAATGATTATTCTGAAAAGAGTCAAACGCTCATAGCCGAGACTAGGTTTGTTTCAGCTGATGGCAAACTATTTAGATCAACCGAGAAAATTGTTGTTCCTGGCAAGAGTGGCGATGTGCCTGGAGTAACTGAAGTTTTGGTTCGCGCAGTTGAAGCTGGAGAGGATTATAATATTGAGAAAAAAACTAATTTCTCAATACCTGGACTTCAAGGAACAGCAATGTTTGGTAGTATTTATGCGGAAAACGAAACGCCAATAACGGGTGGCTTTATTGGAGAAGCTCCTAAAATAGTAGAGGATGATGTTATTAGCGCCAAAGAAATATTATTTGATTCGTTGGTTGCTGAAGCTAAAAAGGAAGTAGAAAGAAATTTTCCCAAATTTATTTTTGATGATGATTTAACCGATATTGTTATTATTGAAGAATCAGTTGAACCTGAGGTAGGGGAGAATTACGAATCTTTTAGTTATGATATGAAGATAGAAGTTAGCTTTTTGGGTTTTGAAGAAGAAGATATGCAGAAGTTTTTAGAGAGATCATTTTTAGCACAAATTAAAAACGATACAAATGTTATAGATATAGCTTTTTCTCCTAGAGATATATGGTCTGAGAGTATGGTTTATGAATATAGCCTAGATTCAAAGAACATATCTTCGGGCGAAGCTAGTATTTTAATAAATGCTTCAGTTTTATCATATTTTCCAATAAGAGAAGATTTATTAAAAAAAGAGATTGCAGGTATGGATTTAGAGCAAGCTGAGATGATGTTAAAAGATTATCAGAATATAGAGAAGATATCTATACAAACTAAATCTTGGATGAGAAAAGTTCCTAGTGCAGATAAGATAAACATTGTGATTAATTTTGAGTAATCATTATTTAAATGATTAGATTTAAAGAGCTTAAAGCTCTTTTTATTTTTTAGATTAAGGCGCTTAGATTAAGGCGCTAAGCGCCTTAACAATCCACTTATAATTTGATCTTGGCACATACTTCTAGACTATCACAAAAGTGCAATATGTGTGTACACATTACCACTTACTATTGACAAAATATCTTAATTGATATAATCTAAGTATAATCAATTTATACCAATTAATACAAGTACACCTTGTTCAATTTATGATAATTAATAGAACAATAAAAAAGGAACTAGAAGCTGCGCTTAATAATCCTGATCGTAAGGTTATTATCCTCTACGGCCCCAGACAAGCAGGGAAAACAACATTAATTGAAATGCTTTTAACTCAAGAATTAAGTTATAAAAAATATAACGGAGATGATATTTTTACTCAAAATATTTTTAGTAATAATAATCTAGAAAATCTTAAGAGGGAGATAGGAGAAAAAGACCTTTTAATCATAGATGAAGCACAAAGAATCAATAATATTGGATTAAGTTTAAAACTAATAATAGATAACTTGCCAATTAAGATAATTGTTTCTGGTTCGGCATCCTTTGATTTAGCAGACAAGGTTTGCGAGCCACTCACTGGGAGAACTAAAACCTTTTGGCTTTATCCTTTATCTTTAAAAGAAGTAAAGGACAAAATTCCCCAAATGGAAAATGATAAGATTATAGAAGAAATTTTGTTGTATGGAATGTATCCTAAAATATGGAGCATTGATGAGAAAAAAGAGAAAAAAGATTATTTATTTGAATACATTAATAATTATTTGTATCGAGATATTTTAACAATATCAAAAATCAAGAAGCCTAAAAAAATAATAGATCTTTTAACTCTCTTGGCTTTGCAAATTGGCAGTGAAGTTTCTGTGTCTGAGTTAGCTCAAAATACTAATTTAACTCAATCAACCGTAGAAAACTATCTAGATGTTTTGGAAAAAATGTTTGTGATTTTTAATCTAAGAGGATTTAGTAGAAATCTAAGAAAAGAAATATCAAAAACATCAAAATATTATTTTTTTGATATGGGAGTTAGAAATGCTTTGATTAGAAATTTTAACTCTCTTTCTATAAGAAACGACACAGGTTCAATGTTTGAAAATTGGGTAATAAGTGAAAAGATTAAAAAATCAAATAACAATAGAGAGTTTTCTAATTTCTATTTCTGGAGAACATACGATCAGCAAGAAGTAAACCTTATCGAAGATTCAAAAGGTAAAATTACAGCATATGAATGTAAGTGGAAAAAAGATATTAAAAAAGTTCCTAGCGATTGGAAAAAGACATACCCTCAGAGTAAGTTTAATTTAGTTAACAAAGATAATGTTTTTGAATTTTTGTCTTAATCGGGTCTAGCTCTTGACTTAACTTAAACTTTTTGGTATTCTCTGGTTATTCAGCGTTCTGCCTTATTAAAGAGGTGGTTTAAAGAATGGATCAAAAAAAAGGAGTTATACAAAAAACGGGAGTGATAGTTGAGGCATTACCTAACGCTCATTTTAAGGTTCAATTAGATGACGGTGGTGAAGTGATGGCTCATCTGGCTGGTAAGATGAGAATGTTTCGTATTAGGGTAATGCTTGGAGACAAAGTTACTTTAGAGATGAGTGCTCCAACTGACACCCGAGGAAGAATAGTTTACAGAAAAAAGTAATATTAAAAGAATAATGAAAGTAAGGTCGTCTGTTAAAAAAATTTGTAAAGATTGTAAAGCTGTTCGAAGAAAGGGACGTATTTACATTATCTGCCCCGCTAATAAAAAGCACAAGCAGAGACAAGGATAATTATGCCAAGAATAGCAGGAATAAATATACCAGAGAATAAAAGAGTTGAGGTATCACTCACACATATTTTTGGAATTGGACCCTTTTTAAGTAAAAAGATATTAAATCAAGCAGGAGTTGATAAAAACAAAAGAACATCAGAATTATCTTCTTCTGAGGTTCAGAAACTAAAAGAGATTATTGAAAAAGAATATAAGGTTGAAGGTGATTTAAGAAAGGACAGAATGTTTAATATAAAAAGATTGAAAGAAATTGGTTGTTGGAGAGGAGTAAGACACATGAGAGGTCTTCCAGTGCGTGGCCAAAGAACTAAAACTAATAGCAGAACCGTGAGAGGTAATGTTAAAAAGACTGTTGGTTCGGGAAGAAAGGCTGCTCCAGCACCCAAATAATTAGAAATATGGCAAAAAAGCAAATTATAAAAAAAGATGGTTTAGTTGAAGAAAAAGAGGTTAAACCAAAAATAAGAGGAATAAAAGAGGCTAGTGTATATATTACTTGTACATATAATAATACTATAATAACTTTAGCTAATCAAAATGGAGATGTGTTGAGTTGGGCTACTTCAGGCAATCTTGGATTTAAGGGTAGCAAAAAAGCAACACCATTTGCTGCTTCTAAAGTAGCTGAAGTTATTGCTCAAAAGGCTCAAAAATTAGGAATTGATAAAGTAAAAGTATTTGTTAAAGGAGTCGGTAGCGGTAGAGATTCTGCAATTAGATCTCTGGCTACTAAAGGTTTGGATATATCTTTAATTAAAGATATTACTCCAATTCCTCATAATGGTTGCCGACCAAAGAAACCAAGAAGAATATAATAATATGATAGGTCCAAAATGTAAAAATTGCAGAAGATCAGGAGTTAAACTTTTTTTGAAAGGGGAACGTTGTTTTGGTCAAAAATGTGAAATTATCAAAAGAAACTATCCTCCGGGATTAAGGTCTAAGAAGAGAGGTGGTAAGATATCAGAATATGGAAAAGGATTAATGGAAAAGCAAAAGGTCAAGAATTGGTACAATTTGAGCGAATCTCAACTTGCTAGCTATGTTAATGATATTTTGTCTGGTAAATCTAAAGATTCAAACCTTAGCACGGGAGATCAGTTGATAAGAAGAGTAGAGAGTAGATTTGACAATATTATTTTTCGTCTTGGCTTTGCAACCTCTCATTCAGAAGCAAGACAAATAGTAAATCATGGTCATTTTATGATTAACGGTAAAAAAGTTGATATTCCTTCTTACGAATTAAAAGAAGGAGATGAGATAGAAGTAAAAAAAGAATCAATAGAAAAACCAAAATTCCAAGAGATTAAGAAGTCATTAAAAGGTTTTACTGTTCCACTTTGGCTCACCCTAGATAAAGATAATCTTAAGGGAAAGGTTGTTAAGCTTCCAACAGCTGAAGAAGCTAACATTCCGATAGAAACATCATTAATCTTTGAGTTTTATTCTAAATAATAATAAAAAATATGATTTTACTACCTGCAAAGCCAAAAGTAATAAGTCAAGGAAAATATAAGGCTACCTTTGAAATAGAGGGTCTTTATCCTGGCTATGGTGTTACTCTAGGTAATAGTTTAAGAAGAGTTTTGTTTTCTTCTATTGAGGGAGCTTCGGTTACTCAAGTTAAAATAGATGGTGTTAATCATGAGTTTACAACTAAAGATGGTGTTTTAGAAGATATTATCACAATTGTTTTGAATCTTAAAAAGTTAAGATTTAAAATGCATAACGGTGAACCTCAAAGAATAGTTCTTAGTGTAAAAGGAGAAAAGGAGGTAAAAGGATCTGATTTTAAGATGCCTACTCAGGTAGAATTAATTAATCCAGAACAACACATTGCTACTCTTACTGATAGGAAATCAGAATTAACAATGGAAATATTAGTAGAAAAAGGGTTGGGTTATGTTGTTGCCGATCAGCAAAAAAGAGAAAAATTAGATGTCGGTCAAATATCAGTAGATGCTATATTTACTCCAATAAAAAGTGTTAATTTTAGGGTAGAAAATATGAGAGTTGGAAAAAGAACAGACTTTGATAAGCTCTTTTTAGAGATTGAAACCGATGGAACGCTAGATCCAGCTGATGCTTTTAATCAAGCAGCTAAAATGTTATCAAATCAATTCCTTGCTTTATTGGGTGAGATATCAAACGATGTTGAAAAAGCCGATGATGTTGTTGAGGAAACAGTTGAGGTTGAAGAGAAACCAGAAGATGTTTTAAAAATGAAAGTTGAGGATTTAAATATTGGATCAAGAACTGTTAATAGTTTAACTGCTGCTAAAATTAAAACAGTTGCTGGACTTATTAAAAAGAGCAAAGAGTCATTATTAGAATTAGATGGTATGGGTAATAAAGGAGTAGAAGAAATAATATTAGCATTAAAAAAACTAGGATTAGAGCTTAAATAATTATGAGAAAAAGAGTAAAATTAAGAATATTATCTAGAGAAAAAGATCAAAGAGATGCCCTTCTTAATGCATTAGCCAGAGGCATTGTTTTAAATGGAAAGATTAAAACCACCGAAGCAAAAGCCAAAGAAGTATCACGGTTTCTTGATAAACAAATTACAATTGCTAAGGGTCAAAGCCTTCATGCTAGAAGAAATTTGGCTAAAAATTTTTCACCAGATATTGCTAAAAAGATGGTTGAAGAATTGGCTGTAAAATACAAAGATAGACCTGGTGGCTATACTAGAATTACTAAAATAGGTCCAAGAAAGACCGATGGAGCCAAGATGGTTTTTATAGAATTAGTTTAATACGATTATGGAAAGAGAAATATATAATATAGATGCAAAAGGCAAATCTTTAGGGAGACTATCAACCGAAATTGCAATTCTTTTAAGAGGCAAGAATAGAGTTGATTTTATGCCCAATAAAGACGCTGGTGGTTTTGTGGTAGTTGAGAATAGTGATAAAATTAAAACTACAGGTAGGAAAATGGATCAGAAGAAATATTATTGTCATAGTGGATATCCTGGTGGGTTGAAGGGAGAATTAATGAAAGATTTAGAAATTAGAAAACCAGGTTTGGTTTTGCGCAATGCTGTTATGGGAATGTTACCTAAAAACAAGTTAAGAGCGCAAATGATTAAAAGGTTAACCATTAAATAAATGGCTGAAGAAAAAAAGACAATTAAAAAAGAAGAGATCAAAGAACCTGACATTGTTGAGGTAAAGGGATATATTGAAACTGTGGGACGAAGAAAAACTTCGGTTGCTCGAGTTAGAATGTATACTAAAGGAGATAAGGAAATAATAATTAACGGAAAACCTTACAATAAATACTTTACTACTAAAGTTCTTCAAGAAATTTGTATTGCACCATTGAAAAGAATGAATTGTGATGATAAGTTTAGGGTATCTGTTGAAGTTCATGGTGGGGGAATTAATTCTCAAGCTGAAGCGGTGAGACATGGAATTTCTCGAGCACTAATAGAATTTAATGAAGAATTTAAGAAAAGGCTAAGAAAAGCAGGATTTTTAACTAGAGATCCAAGACAAAGAGAAAGAAAGAAGTTCGGTCTTAAGAGAGCTAGGAGAGCTCCACAATGGAAGAAGAGATAAAAAAGTCCTGCTATCTCTAGCAGGATTTTTAAAATAATATGACTCAAAAAAAAAGAAACATACTTTTTGTTATTGTTACTTTATTTTTTTTCATCTTTACACCAGTAGTGGTTTTTTATTCTCAAGGGTATCGTTTTGATTTTAATAATTTTGAAATTGTTAAAACGGGAGCTTTCTATTTTCGTGTTGTGCCTCGTGATGCTAAAATATCAATTAGTTTTCAAGACCAATTAATAGTTGAAAAAGAAACAAGTTTCTTTTTTGGAACTCTGTATCTTGAGAATCTAATGCCTAGAGAATACAAAGTTATTGTAAGTAAAGATGGTTATCATAGTTGGGAAAAGAATCTTGATATTAACCCTAAAAAAGTAACCGAAGCGAACAACATTACATTGTTACCGAAAGAAATAGAATTAAGAACTATTGATGGGGCTTTGGAATTATTTAATAAAAAAGAAGAAGTAATTGAAGAAGTTGACGAAGATTTTTTAGCTTGCGGGGTTAATAATAATAATGAAATAGTTTCTCTTACTAAAGACGGACTTATTAAAAAAGGTGGGGGAGTAATGAGAATGAAACCATTTGAAATAAAAGAAGGGGCAGATTACAAAATATATTTTTTTAATACAATTGTTATTAGAGAAAACGATGATTTTTATTTCTTAAACAAGGATTTAGAATACAAATTGGTTTTTAGCTCTCCTAACGACCCAGTATTATCGCCTGACAATTCTAAAATTGCCTATTTTAATGATAGCGAGATTAAAATTTTGTTTTTAAATAATTTTGAACAATCATTTTTAACCAGAGTTTCTAAAAAGATACAAGATGTTTATTGGTTAAATTCGGATTATTTAATTTTTAGTGTGCCAGGAGAGATAAAAAGTATTGAAATTGACAATAGAGATAAAGCAAATATTGTTGATCTAGAATATATTGATCACGATTCCATATATTTTAATCAAAAAAACAAAAAATTGTATGTTTTAGTTGGTGATGAGGTAATGGAATCAAAAAAATTATTACCATAAGACTAACCCTTGCCAACTTCCAATTTATGTTATATGATGGATTTATGCCTGAAAAGTTTGTAATTAACGGTGGAAATCCACTAAAAGGAGAGATTGAAGTGAGGGGTTCCAAAAATGCGGCGACCCCTATTTTAGCTGCTACCCTTTTAACCGATCAACCTTGCATTATTGATAATATTCCATTAGTAGAAGATGTCTTTAGAATGATAGAAATTCTAGAAGATTTGGGCGCAGATGTTGAATGGTTAGACAAAAGAAAGATTAGAGTTCAAGCAAAAAAAATTGCTTCAAATATAAAAAATAAGTCTTTGGTTACAAAGATGCGTTCTTCGGTTTTAATTATTGGACCATTGTTAGCAAGACTTGGAATGGCCGAGATTAATAAGCCGGGTGGTTGTATTATTGGGGTTAGGCCAATAGACGTTCACTTAAACGCATTTAGAGATTTGGGAGTTATTATTGATCATACTAATGATTTTTATTCCCTAAAAACAGATGGAATAAAAGGGGGTCATATTGTTTTAGATGAATTTTCTGTAACCGCAACTGAAAATGTAATGATGGCGGCAGCTTTATGTTCTAATAAAACAATTATTGATTTAGCTGCTTGTGAGCCTCACGTTCAAGACTTAGCTGTTTTTTTAAAAAAGATGGGTGTTCGGATAAAAGGAGAGGGAACTCATACAATTGAAATAATTGGAAATAAAGAATTAAAAGGTGCAAGGCATAAAATTCAATACGATTATATTGAAGCAGGAACATATATTTTAATGGCTTCTACGGTGGGTGGTTGTGTTACTGTTAAAAATACTCCAGTAGGAAGTTTACAATTGGTGTTAAAGAATCTTAAGTCTTTTGGAGCCAATGTTGAAATTATAGACAATGAAACTGTATTAGTTAAAGAGTCTTCTAATATGAGAATGGATTCTATTCAGGCCCTTCCTTATCCGGGTATTCCAACTGATTTGCAATCTATGTTTGGAGTTTTAGCTACTCAGACAATAAATGCTACATTAATTCACGATCCGCTATACGAAGGAAGATTAAAATACTTAGAAGAATTGAATAAAATGGGAGCTAAAATTATTGTGTGTGATCCTCACCGGGCAATTATTAGTGGGCCAACGCAATTGTATGGAGCCGATTTAAGAACATTTGATTTGCGGGGTGGGGCCGCACTAATATCTGCAGGCCTTACAGCTAAGGGGACTACTACAATTTATAATATGGAGCAAATTGATCGTGGCTATGAGAAAATAGAAGAAAGATTACAAGGTATCGGTGCTCAAATTAAAAGAATAATTTCAGAATCATAATATGCTTGTAAGAAAAATTGGAATAGATTTAGGAACATGCAATTCGTTAGCTTTTGTGCCAGGCAAAGGTGTTGTTGTTAATGAACCATCAGTAGTAGCGGTATCTATTTTAGAAAATAAAGTGATTGCGGTTGGACTTGAGGCTAAGAAAATGATTGGGCGAACTCCTGATACAATTAAAGTATATCGTCCTTTAAGAGATGGGGTTATTGCAGAATACAAGATAACTGAGGCAATGCTGAAGTATTTTATAGAAAAAAGCTTAGGGCGTTGGAGTTTCTTTAAACCAGATTTAGTTGTTGGAGTTCCAGCTGGAATTACTTCAACTGAGAAAAGGGCAGTTATAGAGGCAAGTACATTGGCTGGCGCTAAAAACGTTTACCTTACCAAAGAGCCAGTTTTAGCTGCTATTGGAGCTGGTATACCGATTAATTCTTGCTCGGGTCATATGGTTGTTGATATTGGTGGGGGAACATCAGAGGTAGCAGTTTTATCACTAGGAGGGATTGTTACATATTATTCTTTAAGGACCGCAGGAGACAAGCTTGACGAATCAATAGTAGAATATATTAAAAAGAATTATAAATTGGCTATTGGGATTCAAACCGCTGAAGATATTAAAATTAAAATAGGAACCGCTATTCCAGTAAAAGAAGAAATGACAATGAATGTTAGAGGTAGAGATATTATTTTAGGATTACCAAGAAATATTGATATTAACTCTAATGCAGTTGCCGAAGCAATGACTGGAACATTAGATGAAATAATTAAATCTATTCGTCAGGTTTTAAGAGATACTCCCCCTGAGCTATCGGCAGATATTATGGATAAAGGTATGGTGGTTACCGGAGGAGGAGCTTTATTAAGAGAAATAGATGTTTTGATTTCGGAGAGTACTGGAGTTCCTTGTTTTATTGCCGAAGATCCTCTTACTTGTGTTGCTCGAGGAACCAGTGAAGTTTTAGATCATATTGATACCTATAAAAGAAGCATAATGATTAAAAAATAGTTATGATTGTTGGACATAGTCAACAAATAAAAATATTATCAAACATGATTGAATCGGGGAAAATTCCTCACGCAATGCTTTTTGATGGTTTATCTGGTCTTGGCAAAAAAGCGGTAGCCCTAGATTTTGCTCAGAAAATAATTGGTAATTCTAGCATTGATTTATTAGTTATAGAGCCCGAAAAAGGAGAAATCAAAATAGACCAGATTCGTTCTTTGATTGAAAAATTTTCAATGAAACCATATTCAGCACTTTATAAAATTGCTATTATAAACGATGCTCATTTGATGAATGAATATGCCCAGAATTCTATTTTAAAAATACTAGAAGAACCAACTGGAGATTCTATTCTTATTCTTGTAACTGATCATGGTGATTCTTTGCTTGATACTGTTCGTTCTCGAATGTCTAGAGTGAAGTTTTTTCCAGTTAGTTTTGGCGAAATTAAAAAACATTTAATTAGTTTGGGGTGTCAAAATGATATGGCTGAAGAAATTGCTCTATTCTCTTTCGGAAGGCCGGGGGTTGCAATAGATTTCAAAAACGATTATTCTAAAATATCATTTAGGCGTGAAAAAATAAAAGAGTTAATGATTTTGATTTCAGATAAAACTCCAGTTTATAAAAAGTTTGAGTATATTAAAAAAATAGAAGAACCTAAAGATTTATTAGATATATGGCTAAGCTATTTTAGAGCGCTTATGATAAAATTTGTTAATGGTGAAAAAACTAATTATTCTATTTCAAAAATAATAAAAATATTAACAGAGTTAGAAAATGCAATTTGTTTAATTACAAGGACAAATGTTAATAAAAAGTTAGTTTTAGAAACATTAATTATTAAAATTTAAAATGGAGATTATTAAAAAAACAAAAGTTGATTTTGATAAAGTGATAGACTTTTTTAAAAAAGATATCGCTAGTATTAGAACTGGGCGAGCATCAACTTCTTTGGTAGAAAATATTATAGTTGATTCTTATGGGACAAAAATGCCCCTTAAGCAAGTTGCTTCAATAAATATATTAGGATCAAGAGTAATAAGTATTCAGCCATGGGATAAAACATTAAATCAGGCGATAGAAAAAGCCATCGCTCAATCAGATCTTGGTGTTAATCCTTCTTCTGACCAAGATTCCATTAATATTTTTTTACCACCGCTAACAGAAGAATTTAGGGTTAGTCTTTCTAAAATTTTAAATGAAAAGAGCGAAGATGCCCGAGTTGCACTAAGAAAGGTTCGAGAAGATGCTTGGAAAGAAATTCAAGATGGTTTTAGAGAAGGTTTAATTAGAGAAGATGATAAGTTCAGAGGAAAAAACGAACTTCAAAAAGTGGTAGATGAGTACAATCAAAAGATTGATCATATCACCGAGAAAAAGAGAAAAGAAATAATGGAAAACTAATATGCTATTATACATAATAATCTCAATTGTTAGTTTAGTTGTTTTAGTAGCTCTACACGAGCTAGGTCATTTTTTAGTTGCCAAATATTATAATGTGAGAGTTGATGAGTTTGGCATTGGTATTCCGCCAAAAATTTGTTCAAAAAAAATAGGGGAGACCGAATATTCTTTGAATCTTTTGCCAATTGGTGCTTTTGTAAGTATGTATGGAGAGGATAAAGCTGCTGAAGGAGAAAGAAGTTTTAGTCAAAAGCCAATATATCAAAGGGCTTTAATTCTTTTAGCAGGAGTTGTTGCTTTTTGGATTGTTGCATTTTTCTTGTTGACTCTTATGGCAATAATAGGTGTTCCAGAAATAATTTCAGATGACATTGAATCACCAAATGCTAAAGTGATGATTATCGGTTTAGAAAATGATTATCCGGCGTTGGCTGCTGGACTTGAGTTAGGAGATGTTATTTTAAGTTTAGAATCATCTACGGAGAAATTAGATGTTTCTAAGACAATAGAAGCGAGAGAGTTCTTGTCTAATTATGCTAAAGAACCAATTACATTAACAATTGAAAGGGGTAGAAACCAAGAAAATATTGTTGTTCAGTCGCTTGAAGAAAGCGGGATAGTTGGATTCTATTTGGCTAGAACAGAAATAACTAAATATCCATGGTATAGGGCTCCAATTTATGGAGCAACTATGACAGGTGATATAACATTTCAAGTTGTTAAAATATTAGGCACTAGCATTAAAAATATTTTATTGCGCGAAGAGTTACCTCCGGGGGTTCAAGTAGCTGGTCCAGTTGGTATTGTAAAAGATTTCTTTGTTGGTGCCATTGATAGAGGAATAGTTGATTATTTACAAGTTATGGTTATGGTTTCTATATCTTTAGCGATATTTAATTTGATGCCCATTCCTGCTTTAGATGGAGGTCGATTATTGTTTTTACTTATTGAAAAAATTAAAGGTGTTCCAATAAGCGAGAAAGTGGAGCAGAGTTTAGTTGCTATTTCTTTTATGATTTTGATTGGTATTTTTGTGATAGTAACTTTCCATGATATATTTCGATAATAATATGTTTAAAAATAAATTTTTACGAGAGACAATAAATAAATTTTCTACCGATATTGCAATAGATTTAGGGACTGCAAACTCTTTAGTTTATGTTCGAGGTCGTGGTATTATCATTTCCGAGCCATCAGTAGTTGCAGTAAACCAAAAAACAGGTCAAATTTTAGCCATAGGAGAAGAAGCTAAAAGAATGGTGGGCAAAACTCCGGCTCATATCGTAGCAACTAGGCCACTAGTTTCTGGAGTTGTTTCCGATTTTGAGGTAACTGAGCAAATGCTTCGATATTTTATTGATAAGGCATATAAAAAGAAAGTTCCTTTTAGTTTTAGGCCAAGATTAATAGTTGGTATTCCTGTTGGAGTAACTGAAGTAGAGCGCAAAGCAGTTCAAGATGCTGGAATGAGTGCTGGAGCTGGTGTTGTTTATCTTATTGAAGAGCCAATGGCATCGGCTATTGGAGCTCATTTACCTGTTCAGGATGCGGGAGGTAATTTTGTTGTAGATATTGGTGGTGGAACAACTGAAGTTGCTGTTATCTCTCTTGGTGGAATTGTGGTTGCTAAAAGCTTAAGAGTTGCTGGAGATAAACTCAATGAAGATATAATTAAGTTTGCTCAAGAAGAGTATAATCTTCTAATTGGTGAGAGAACAGCTGAGAATGTAAAGATTAATATTGGTTCGGCTTATCCATTAAAAGAAAAATTAGAAATGCCAATTAGGGGTAGAAATCTAGTTAGTGGTTTGCCTGAGGAGATAGTAATTAATGATAAAAATGCTAGAAAAGCAATAGAGAAGTCGGTTAAAGAAATAGTTTCAACTATAAAGATGATTATTGAAGAAACACCGCCAGAGCTTTTGGCTGATATTATGAATAAAGGAATATTTCTTATGGGTGGTGGAAGTTTATTAAAAGGATTAGATACTTTGATTTTTCAAGAAACAAAAATTAAAACAACTATTATTGACGATCCATTAACAGCAGTGGCTCGTGGCGCTGGCTTTGTTTTAGAAAATATAGATGAGCTTCAAGAAGTATTGGTTGATACTGATACGATTGAAACACCAAAATAATGATTAAAAAACTTTCTAATTTAGCAAGAATATCTCTTAGTCCGGAAGAAGAGAGTGATCTAAAAAAGGATATAGAAAAAGTCTTAGATTATGTTAATAGTTTAAAAGAAGCAAATATTTCTTCTAAACAACAAGATTATTTTCAAAGTGAGTTGAGTAATATTTTTAGACAAGACATTGTTGTGGAGTTTGATGATAAAGATGCTATTATTAAATCTTTTAATGATAAAGAAGAGAGGTTTTTGAAAGTAAAGGCAATTCTTTAAATATATGGATTATTCATCAATGACAATTAAAGAGCTTTCAAGGGGGTTAAGTAATGGTGATTTTTCTTCGTTAGATTTAACAAATTATTTCTTAAATAAAGAAGACGATGTTTCGGCTTATATCTCTAAATTAAAAAAATCTGCACTAGAGCAAGCAAAAGAAGCAGATGAGAGAATTAAAAGTGGAGAAAGAGGGGAGTTGCTCGGAATACCGATGGCAGTTAAAGACAATATTATGATCAAGGGGGTCAAGTGTACTTCGGCATCTTTAGCCTTAAAAGATTATATTCCTCCATACGATGCTACGGTTATTAAAAAACTAAAAGAAGCCGGAGTAGTTTTTTTAGGTAAAACAAATTTAGATGAATTTGCTATGGGGTCTTCTACTGAAAGTTCTTATTTTGGAGTTACTCTAAATCCATGCGACAAAACAAGGGTTCCTGGAGGTTCTTCGGGTGGTTCGGCAGCAGCAGTAGCTTCTGGGCTTACCGTATCTGCCCTAGGTTCTGATACAGGTGGCTCTATAAGGCAACCAGCTGCTTTTTGTGGCGTTGTTGGGCTAAAACCCACCTATGGTTCGGTTTCGCGTTATGGCCTAGCAGCGATGGCATCTTCGCTTGATCAAATTGGTGTAATATCTAAAAATGTTGAAGATACTGAAATTGTTTTTAAAAGTATATTTGGTAGAGATGTTATGGATTCTACTTCAGCTGATTATTCCTTTAATGATATTGATGTGGATAAATCTAAATTAAAGATCGGAATTCCTAAAGAGTATTTTGTTGATGGTATGGATCAAGCTATGAAAGAAGAGATTGAGCAATCTATAAAAGATTTAGATGTTGATGTTGTAGAAATATCTTTACCTCATACTAAATACGCACTATCAGCATATTATATTATTACATCGTCTGAGGTCTCTTCTAATATGGGCAAATATGATGGATTAAGATATGGTTTTTCAGACAATAGTGCTAAAGATTTGATAGACAGCTATTTTAAAAACAGAGGTGGTGGCTTTGGTAAAGAAGTAAAGAGAAGAATTATTCTAGGAACTCATACATTGTCGGCTGGATACAAAGACGCTTATTACCAAAAAGCGCTTGAAGTTCGTCATTTAATTCGTCAAGATTTTTTAGAT
This sequence comes from Parcubacteria group bacterium ADurb.Bin247, assembly GCA_002069755.1. Classification (GTDB taxonomy): domain Bacteria; phylum Patescibacteriota; class Minisyncoccia; order Minisyncoccales; family CSSED10-335; genus MWBX01. The sequence goes on along the minus strand of MWBX01000023.1, from coordinate 1,177 downwards.
GCATTTAAAAGCGTTGATTTGATAATTACTCCAGTGTCTCCATCGTTTCCATTTAAAATAGGGGAAAAGATTACTGATCCATTAGAAATGTATCTTTTAGATATATTTACTGTGACAATAAACTTAGCTGGTCTTCCAGCATTATCTATGCCTTGTAGTAAAGTTAATAATCTTCCGGTAGGAATACAAATTATTGGTAAGCATTTTGAAGAAGCTAAAATATTATCGGCTGCTAAACAATTTGAAAAAATATGGAAATAGAATATTTACTAGACCCAAATTCAATCCCTTATCCTTATCTCTATATTTATCTTGGACTAAAGTTTCTTTGTATTGGGTTGTCTGCATTCTTTGTTTTTATTATATTTTACTCTTTAGCAACAACTAGCTGGATTCGTTTTAGGTTTTGGGAGAATTTACTAGAATTTATTATGTTTCGACCTTATGGCAGTAGTAAATATGCCAAAGAATGGAAAAAGATTGTGAAAAAGATGGATACTGGTATTGAGTCAGAATACAAGCTTGCAATAATAGAAGCGGATACATTGTTAGACGATATGCTTAAGTTTATGGGCTATACCGAAGAGACAACAGAAAAAAAAGTAGAAAAATTAACACCTATAGATATTTCTAATATCAACGAATTAAGAGAAGTTAGGAAAGTTAGAAATTTTGTAATACAAGACCCTGATTATAAACTTACCGAAGATAAAGCTAGAGAAGTGCTAAAAGTTTATGAAGATTCTTTTAAGAGTTTAGGGTTTGTATAATTTTTTAAGTACTCTACTTTTATTTATTGGTTTAATCCACCTATACTTCTTTTCTTGTGTTAATCTTGGCATATTTTTGATATATGTATCTAGATTATCATAAAAGCGCAATATGTGTGCGCATTACCTTAAATTCCGTGTCAAATTATTTAACTATCTAACCAAAACCTTCTTTTCAGCGTCAACTTTTTTTAATTTTGTAAAGCTCTTTTAACTGTCTCATCTTAGAAATTTTCACGCATCTTTTTAGATTTTATTTTTAAATATTCTATTCTTAGTTCTTTAAGATATTGATTTCTTGAATACATATTTATCATATTAGTAAAATGAATTTAATTAATAATTAATATTTATTTTACTATAATTATTTTGGTTAGATTTTATATGATTTAATACGAGGGCTTGAC
>MWBX01000022.1 GCA_002069755.1 Parcubacteria group bacterium ADurb.Bin247 | reverse complement strand
AAGAAAACTATATCTCTCTTGGAGAATTTAGAAAACTTTAAAATGTTTCCAAAACACAAAACAAGAGCTATTATCATCACTAAAGAAGATCGTGGGGAATACGATCGTTTGTTAACTCTATATACTAAAGAATTCGGCAAGATTGTTTTATTTTGTAAAAGTATTAGAAAAGAATCTTCTAAGCTTCGTTTTGGTGCCGAACCAATGTTGTTAATTGATGTTGAGTTTATTGAAGGCAAATCGTTTAAAACACTGACTGATATTGTTATTGTTAATTCTTATGCGAATATAGCAAAAGATATTAAAAAGATTTCTTTGGCTGGCAAAATAGCTCAAGATTTAAATGATTTAATTAAAGGAGAAGAGAAAGACTGGGAAGTTTGGAAAATTATTGAACAGTCTTTTAATAATCTTAACAATACCGATAACGATTTTATAACTTATCAATATTTTTTTTGGAGGTTGATTGATACACTAGGTTATGGGCCTGAGCTATACTCCTGTGTTAAATGTGGCAAAAATGTTAATTATAATAAGATTCCATTTTCTCTAGAAATAGGAGGTATCTTGTGTGATAATTGTGCCAAAACAGAAAATTATTTTACTATTAGTGTAGAATCATTAAAAATGTTGAGATTAATTCTAGCTAAAGATTTTGATTTTTTAACTAGAGTAAAAATTAGTCACAAAGACGAGGAGTTTTTGTGGGTGGCATCGGGAGAGTATTTAAATAGTTTGAATTGACCTTTATCCATTTTTTAGCTACAATAGGGGTATGATGAATAAAAATATGAGAAATAAAATAATAAAGATTTCGTTAGTTGTTATTGCAGTTTTAATTGCACTAACTGCTTGGTATTGGTCGCAAAATACTCACTCTAAAGAAGTTTTAAAATTAGAGATTTTAGGCCCGTCAAGTATAGAGGCTGGTGAAGATGTTAATTATATCGTTAAGTATAAAAACAATGGCAATGTTCGATTAGAAAATGCAAGATTGATTTTTGAATATCCCGAAAACTCAATAATATCAGAAGAGCTAAGAGAAAATGAAGACGATAATATAATTATTAGAAGTAGTCAAAAAGTAGAGTTAATTTTGGCGGACATTCAGCCGGGAGAAGAAAGGTCAGCTAATTTTAAAGGAACGGTTTATGGTGAAGAAAATTCTACTGCGATATCAGTTGCTGAGCTAGAATATACTCCCCGTAACCTCACTGCTAGCTATAAATCGGAGACAACTCATACTACTATAATTTCGGGAGTTCCTTTCACTTTTGAAGTTAATTTACCTACGAGAGTAGAGTCGGGCAAAGAATTTACATTTGATATTAATTATTTTTCAAGAATAGATCGTCCTTTATCTGATTTAAGAATAAAAGTTAGCTATCCTCAGGGGTTTGAGTTTAAAGAATCTAGGCCTAAGCCATCTTTTGAAAGCAACGAGTGGGAAGTCGGAGTTCTAAACAAGGGGCAGGGTGGTAGAATAGAAGTTACTGGTACTATTAAGGGTGATGTTGACCAGGCTAAAATTATTAAAGCAGAATTGGGTTTTTGGCAAGATGGTAGGTTTATTTCCTTAAAATCTTCTTCTCGTGGGATGCAACTCGCCGCACCTATGATATTTATAACTTACCAAATTAACGGGAAAAGTGATTATGTCGCTAGTCCAGGAGATTATTTATACTACGAAGTTTTCTTTAAAAATACTGGAGAAGACTTTTTAGAGAATCTATTTTTAACGGTTAAGCTCAACGAAAGTGTAGTTGATTTTAATAATGTTCAGGCTGGTTCAGGTAATTTTCAAAAGAGTGCCGGTATGATATTATGGGACTCTACTAGTGTTTCTCAATTAAAGTTTTTACCAACTATGGAAGAGGGTCGGGTAGATTTTTGGGTTAAATTAAGGGATGATATTAAGAGTGCTAATCCCGAAGTAAGAGTAGAACTTTCTTTAGGTGAAGTAAAAGAAAGAATAACTACTAAAATTGGCAGTAAGGTAGTATTATCTCAAAAAGGATATTTTGAAAAAGGCCCGTTTGATAATTATGGACCACAACCACCTAAGGTCGGATCTTCTACAAGCTATACTGTTCATTGGCAGATTCAAAATTATCACAATAATTTGTCTGATGCTAAAATTAGGGCAACGCTAGCTCCGGGAGTTAGACTTAGTGGAGAATTTTATCCTAAAGAATCTAATATATCTTTTGACCCTATAAGTAGAGAGGTTGTTTGGGATATTGGAAGTATTCCTTCTGCAATATCTGGCGAAGAAGAAAGTTTAGTAGAGGCATTTTTCCAAATAATATTTGATCCTCAAAAGTCTCAAATAGAATCGGTTGTAGAAATTGTTTCTGATGCAAAATTTAGCGCCAAAGACGAATGGACTAATTCTACAATATTTAGTGAATATCGGTCTATTGATACTACACTACCCGATGATCCTAGTGTTACCGAAGAAAAGGGAATTGTAGAATAATATGTCAACATTACTAATGAATAAAATAATTAGCTTGTGCAAGAGGCGGGGATTTATTTTTCCTGGTTCTGAGATTTACGGAGGATTATCTAATTCTTGGGATTTTGGTCCACTGGGAGTAGAGATGAAAAATAATATTAAGTCAGCTTGGTGGAAGTTTTTTGTATATGACAAACAAAACATTGTTGGCATTGATAGCGCTATTATAATTAATCCTAAAGTTTGGGAGGCATCGGGACATAAAGATGGATTTTCTGATCCTTTAATTGAGTGTAGAGAGTGTCATTGCAGATTTAGAGCTGATCATTTAGTAGGAGACGATGTTTGGAATCAAGAAAAAGATTTTTTTGATACTGCTAGCGAGCAAGATAGAGAAAAAAGGATAGTAGATTTAATTGAGAAATGCCCTCATTGTGGAAGGAAGAAAACAATGACTGCTCCTAGAAATTTTAATTTAATGCTTAAAACTTATCTTGGTCCGATTGAAGACAAAAATGATTTGGTATACTTAAGACCAGAAACAGCTCAAGGAATATTTATTAATTTTAAAAATATTGTAACAACATCAAGGCAAACAGTTCCTTTTGGTATTGCTCAAATTGGAAAAGCTTTTAGAAACGAAATTACTCCAGGTAATTATATTTTTCGAACCAGAGAGTTTGAGCAAATGGAGATAGAATATTTTATTAAACCTCCGAAACAAGATAGTGATTGGGAATGTGTTTTTGAAGAATGGAGAAAATTAATGCTCAATTGGATTGAATATTTAGAAATAGATTTATCAAAAATCAAAGAGTTGAATGTTCCCAAAGAAGACCTGGCTCACTATTCTAAAAAGACGATAGATTTTGAATATAGTTTTCCTTTTGGAGTAAAAGAGCTTTATGGGTTGGCTTACAGAACAGATTTTGATTTAAAAAATCATGAGACTTTTTCTCAAAAGAATTTAAAATATCGAGACCCGATAACTGGAGAGGAGTATTGGCCTCATGTAATTGAGCCAACATTTGGTCTAGATAGAACTTTGTTAGCGGTATTAGCTGAGTGCTATAAAGAAGAGAATATTCCTGGGGGAGAAAAAAGAGTAGTGATGTCATTTCCAAAATGGTTAGCTCCAATAAAGGTTGCCGTGTTGCCACTACTTAAAAACAATGAAGAGATTATTACTAAATCTTTGGAGATTTACAACAACCTAAAAGGTTCTTTATCTTGTGAATACGATGAATCGGGAACTATTGGAAGGCGTTATCGTAGACAAGACGAAATAGGCACTCCCTTTGCTATAACTATTGATTTTGAAAGTTTAGAAAACGACGATGTTACAGTTAGAGACAGAGATACTATGAAACAAGAAAGAGTAAAGATAGCAAATTTAAAAGAATATTTAAAATATGATTAAAACAAAAATACTTTCTAATGGTGTTAGATTAATAATTGTGCCTGCAAAAAATAGTAAAATTGTTACTGTTTTGGCTTTAGTTGGTATTGGGTCAAAATACGAGAATAAAAAGAACAACGGTATATCTCATTTTTTAGAGCATATGTATTTTAAGGGTACCAAAACAAGACCTAATCCAAAATCAGTTGCTGAGACAATGGACAAAATAGGAGGAGTCTATAATGCCTTTACTAGTGATGAATATACCGGATACTATGCCAAAGTTGCTTCGCCTCATTTTGAAAAAGCCCTTGATTGGGTGTCAGATATATTTTTAAATTCTAAAATACCTGAGAGTGAAATGGAAAAAGAGAAGGATGTAATTATAGAAGAAATTAATATGATCAAAGATCATCCAATGAACTATATCAATACAATTTGGACGAGTCTTTTGTATGGTGATCAGCCAGCTGGTTGGGATATTGCCGGAACTAAAGAAACAGTAACTTCTTTAAATAGAAAGGATTTAGTTAACTATATGAAAAATGGTTATGTTGGCTCAAACACTGTTATTTGTATTTCGGGTGATTTTGGTAAAAGCAATAATGTAGAAGAACTTGTTAATAAATATTTTTCTAATATCTCTAAAAAAGAATGCATTTCTAAATTACCAGTAATTGAACATCAAAAATCACCTCAAATGATAGTTGAGAAAAGAAAAACAGATCAAGCTCATATTTGCCTAGGGGTTAGAGCTTACGATATGTTTCATCCTCAAAGATACACTCTTAGTGTTTTGGCTACTATTTTAGGTAAAATGATGAGCTCTAGATTGTTTATCAAGATAAGAGAAGAAATGGGATTAGCTTATTATATCAATACTGATTATGAATCATCTACAGATACAGGATATTTAGTAACTCAAGTCGGAGTTGATAACAAAAAAGCAGTGACGGCTGTTTCAGAGATACTAAAAGAATACAAAAAGATTTCCTCTAAAAAGGTGCCACTAGATGAGCTTAATAAAGCCAGGGAGAATATTAAAGGAAAATTGGCCATATCGCTAGAGTCAACCGACGCCAAAGCATCTTTTTATGGGATTAATTATTTGTTGAAGAAAGAAACGCCAACAATAGAAGAGATGTTTAGAGAAATTGATAGCGTTACTGCAGAAGATGTTTTGAGTGTTTCTAAAGATATATTTAAACCAGAGAAGTTAAATTTAGCTGTTATTGGTTTGGTTAGTAAAAATGAATTTAAAAATATATTAAAATTATGAACAAAGAACAAGTTTTAGATATATCTTGGGACACTATTTTTAAAATAGTGGTTACTATTTTTTTCTTTTATTTTATTATTCAGGTAAAAAGCATACTGATTCTCTTTGCATTTGCTTTAATAATATCAATGCTTTTTAATCCGGCTATTAAATTTTTAGAGGATTTTAAAATACCAAAAGTATTTTCTGTTTCCTTAGTTTATTTATCTTTATTTATTTTTATCGGAATAGTACTTTATTTTATTCTTGTTGCCCTAGCTACCGAAGTAGAGAGTTTTGCTCAAGTTTTACCAATTTATTTCCAACAATTGTCGCCATATCTCCAAGATATTGGGATATATGCTTTTGAGGATATTATTAGTTTTTTTGAAGATGCAAAAGACTCTATTGCTCAATTAACGTCAGCTATTTTTAATGCATCTTTTGCATTTTTTGGTGGAGTTTTTACCACATTTCTTGTAATGACTATGGCATTTTTTCTTTCTCTAGAAGATAAGATTATAGATAGAGTTGTAGTTTTGATTTTTCCAAAGAAATATGAAAAATATGCTTGCTCTCTTTGGAAAAAAAGCCAGCAGCAAGTGAGTGGCTGGTTTTTATCAAGAATATTATCTTGTATCATTGTTGGACTAATTACCATTATATCTGCTTTAATACTTGGCGTAAAATATCCTTTCTCTTTGGGTTTGATTGGTGGATTGTTTAACTTTATTCCCTATGTCGGTCCTGTTGTTGCCGGATTGTTTATGTTTAGCATTACTGCAATAGATAGTTTAACTAAAGCCATATTTATCGTTATCGTTTATGGAATAGCTCAGCTAATAGAAAATTCAATATTGGATCCAATGTTGTCTAAAAAGTTTGTTGGTTTGTCTCCGGTTGTTGTGATTTTAGCTATTACAATAGGGGAGACTCTTTGGGGATTCTTAGGGGCGCTTTTAGCAATTCCTTTAGCCGGGATTGTCTTTGAGTTTTTAAAAGACTTTTTAGATAAGAAAAAAAGAGAAGAAGATTTACTGAATTCTTAATAAAAATGTTATACATTGTAGCAACTCCAATTGGCAATTTAAAAGATATAACTTTTAGAGCAATAGAGGTGTTTAAAAGTGTAGATATTGTTTTGTGCGAAGACACCAGAAGAACATCTAAGCTATTTAGTCACTACGATGTCAAAACACCCCTTTTAAGTTATCATAGCCATAGCAGTGATAATAAAATTAATAAAATTATAGATTTAATTAAAGATGGAAAAGATTTAGCCTTAGTAACCGATGCTGGAACTCCGGGTATATCTGATCCCGGAACATTTTTAATAAAAAAAATAATTGAAGAGTGCAGCGATAGTATTAGTATTGTTCCAATTCCCGGTTGTTGTGCTTTAGCTGCAGCTGCCTCGGTTGTTGACTTTTCTATGGATAAGTTTGTTTTTTTAGGATTTCCGCCAGCTCTTAAAAAAAGAAATAAGTTTTTTGAAGAGTTAAAAAGCTTTGAACATCCTATTATTCTTTACGAGTCGCCTTACAGAATTATTAAAACTCTAAAAGATATTGCTAAAGTTGACCCATCTTTTTATGTTGTTATTTGCCGAGAATTGACTAAACAATTTGAAACTATTTATCGAGGTAATATTTTAGAAGTAATACCGAAAATAGAAGAAAAAGGAGAATTTATTATAATAATTAAAAAATGAAAAAGACATATTTGACAACTAGTATTGCTTATACCAATGCTCCACCACACATAGGGTATGCTCTAGAACTGGTGCAAGCTGATGTAAGCGCTAGATTTAAGAGATCTCTTGGGGAAGATGTTTGGTTTTTAACTGGAACCGATGAACACGGACTAAAGATTAATCAAAAAGCAAAAGATTTAAATATGGATACAATTGAGTTTTGTAATAAAATTTCTGCAAAGTTTTTAGATTTAATTAAAGAATTAAATATATCTAATAATGATTTTATCAGAACAACAGATCAAGAAAAGCACTGGCCTGGTGTCATTAAGTTATGGGGTGAGCTAGTAGCAAATGGAGATATTTATGAAAAAGAATACGAAGGTCAATATTGTGTTGGTTGCGAAGCTTTTATTGCCGAAAAAGATATTGTTAACGGACTGTGCGCTATTCATAAAAAGGCTCCGGAGAAAGTGAAAGAAAAGAATTATTTTTTCCGTCTTTCTAAATATTCTAACCAATTACTTGAGTATTTAGAAAAAGACACAATTAAAGTTATTCCTCAATCGCGTAAAAATGAAATGATTTCTTTTATCAAATCAGGGCTAACTGATGTCAGTTTTTCTAGACCTAAAGATAAAGTAGAGTGGGGTATTCCAGTTCCTGGAGATGATAGTCAGTTAATATATGTTTGGGCTGATGCTCTAACCAACTATATTTCAGCAATTGGTTATGGTCGTAATGATATTAGTAGTTATTGGCCCGCTGATGTTCATTTTATTGGTAAAGATATATCTAAGTTTCATCTTTTAATTTGGCCTGCCATATTAATGTCTCTGGGATTAGATTTGCCTAAAAACATATTTGTTCATGGTTTTATAACTGTCAATGGGCAAAAGATGTCTAAGAGTTTAGGTAATGTTATAGACCCATTTGAATTGATTCAAAAATATGGTGTTGATGCCCTCAGATACTATTTCTTAAGAGAGATTACTCCAACTGAAGATGGAGATTTTAGCTATTTGAAGTTTCAAGAAAGATACAATTCTGATTTAGTAAGTGGGTTAGGTAATCTTATTGCTCGAGTTAATGCTATGGCTAAAAATATTAATACTAATGGTTTTATTGCTGATAATGATATTGTTAATATCGCTACTAAAGTAAAAAATCAAAGGGATAAAGCTATGGAGAGTTTTAAATTTAATATCGCTTTATCTAGTATTTGGGAATTAATATCTTTTAGTGATAAATATATTGAGGAGAATAAGCCCTGGGAAAAGGATGCCAAAAACAAAGAGCAAGTAATATTTAATTTATTATTTTTAATAAATAATATTGGAGAATTGATAGCTCCTTTTATGCCCGAGACTTCAGCTAAGATTTTAAACAAATATGATGGCCACCTTTTTGAAAGAATATGTTAATTGATACTCACGCACATCTAAACTTTTCTGATTTTGACTCTGATAGAGATCAAATTATTCAAAAATGCCTAGACAATAATATTTGGATAATAAATGTTGGAACAGATTTAGAGAGTAGCCGAAAGGCAATAGAGATTGCTCAAAAAGGAGTGTATGCTTCAGTCGGTCTTCATCCGCTAAACGAAGAAATGTTTGATATCAAATCTTTGGCACAGCTAGACAGTGTTGTTGCTATAGGCGAAGCCGGTCTTGATTATTACAAAAGACCTAAGAATAAAACCAAAAGAAAAGAATTTGAAGACAAACAGAAAAGTGTTTTTTTAACTCAAGCCAGTATTGCTTCGGATCTTGATTTGCCAATGATTATTCATTGTCGTTATGCTCATCAAGATATGGTGAGTATGCTCGATGGTCTAAAAGGAGTAATACACTGTTTTACTGGCAATGTAGATGAATTAGAGCAATACTTAGATCTTGGTTTCTATATCGGTTTCAATGGTATCATATTTAAGCTTAATCTAGACGATGTTATTTTAAAAACACCAATAGATAAGATTCTTATTGAAACAGACTGTCCCTATTTAAATCCTGATTTAACTGCTAATAGAAACGATCCGACTAATTTAATAAAAGTAGCCAAAAGAATAGCCGAGATTAAAAACATTGAACTTGATTTATTGCTAGAAAAAACAAGTAAAAACGCCAAGAGTTTGTTTAAATTCAACCCTTTTGCTAAATGAATTTTTGTGGTATAGTTTGGTTATGAACTATGATCACAAATTTATTGAAAAAAAATGGCAAGAAAGGGAATCTTTTGAGGTAGAAGAAGATTCTACCAAGCCAAAGTTTTATTGTCTTGATATGTTTCCATATCCTTCGGGGGTTGGTCTTCATGTAGGACATCCTAGGGGGTATATTGCTAGTGATATTGTTTCTCGCTACAAAAGAATGCAAGGTTTTAATGTTTTGCATCCTATGGGTTGGGATACTTTTGGTTTACCTGCAGAAAACTATGCTATTAAAACAGGTGTTCATCCCAAAATTACAGTTGCAGAAAATGTAGCTAAATTTAAGGCACAATTAAAACAGCTCGGTCTCTCTTACAACTGGTCTAGAGAGATAAACACAACAGACCCAAATTATTATAAATGGACTCAGTGGATATTTTTAAGAATGTTTGAACAAGGTCTTGCCTATGAGCAGGTTTTGCCAATTAACTGGTGTCCATCTTGCAAAACTGGATTAGCTAATGAAGAGGTTGTAGCGGGTAAGTGTGAAAGATGTGGAGCTAATGTTACTAAAAAAAACATTAGGCAGTGGGTTTTGAAAATTACTAAGTATGCCGATAGACTACTAGAAGATCTAGATTTACTTGATTGGCCAGAGAAGATTAAAGAAATGCAAAGAAACTGGATTGGCAAGTCGTATGGAGCCGATGTGTTGTTTAAACTAAATAATGGTAAAGAAGTAAAAGTATTTACAACAAGGCCAGATACTTTGTTTGGGGTAACTCTTTTAATATTATCACCCGAACATCCTTTAGTAGAAAGTGTTTTGAGCGAGTTAGATAACAAGCAAGATGTTATTAATTATTTAGAAGAAACTAAAAACAAATCTGATATTGAGAGAATGGAAGAAAAAACAGGAGTTCCTTTATCGGGTTTATTCGCTATTAATCCAGTTAATGGCAAACAAATACCAGTTTGGATTGCAAACTATATTTTATCATCTTATGGTTATGGGGCAATAATGTCAGTTCCAGCTCATGACCAAAGAGATTATGAATTTGCTAAGAAATATGATTTGGAGATAATAGAGGTTGTGTCTGGTGGCGAGTTACCATATACTGGCGAAGGTAATTTAGTTAATTCTGGTTCTTTTAACGGAATTAAATCTAGCGAAGCCAAAGACAAGATTATTAAAGAGTTTGATAGTGTTACTAAATCAATTAATTACAAGCTTAGAGATTGGGTTTTTTCTCGTCAAAGGTATTGGGGTGAGCCAATTCCACTAATACATTGCGAAAAGTGTGGCATTGTTCCTGAAGAAAATATCCCACTAGAATTACCTGAAGTAGAAAATTATCAACCAACTGGTACTGGTGAATCTCCTTTGGCTGCGATTAAAGAGTGGGTCAATGTTAAATGTCCTAAATGTGGTGGAGATGCCAAAAGAGAAACAAATACTATGCCTCAGTGGGCTGGTTCTTGTTGGTACTATTTAAGATTTATTGATCCAGATAATGATAATGCTTTAGTTGATCCTCAGAAAGAAAAGTATTTTCAACCAGTAGATTTATACATTGGAGGATCAGAGCATGCAGTATTGCACTTACTTTATGCTCGTTTTTGGCATAAGTTTTTGTATGATATTGGAGTTGTTTCTACCAAGGAGCCATTTTTAAAACTCAAAAACCAAGGTCTTATTATGGCTTATGATGGACAAAAAATGTCAAAATCAAAAGGTAATACTGTTTCGCCTGACGAAATGATAGAAAAGTATGGAGCCGATTCTTTAAGATTATATGAAATGTTTTTGGGTCCGTTTGAAGAGTCAGTTGCTTGGAATGACAATGGTCTTATTGGAACTAGAAGATTTTTAGAAAAAGTTTGGAGTATTAATTTAGTTGAAGGTAATATTGAAGATAGATTGTTACATCAAACAATTAAAAAGGTAACCAAAGATATTGAAGAATTTAAGTTTAATACAGCAATAAGCTCAATGATGATTTTAATAAACGAATGGGTTAAAACAGGCACATCTAGAGAGAACTTTGATTTGTTTTTAAAGTTGCTATATCCCTTTGCCCCTCATATATCTCAAGAGTTAATGAAAGATTCTGATCTTTCTTGGCCACAATTTAGCGAATTTTTGGTTGAAGACGATGTTACTACTATAGCGATACAGGTTAATGGCAAGTTTAGAGACAGTGTTCAATTAGCTAAAGGATTAAACCAACAAGAGGTTGAGAATATTGTTTTAGAAAGAGAAAAAGTTAAAAAATGGGTTAGTGGCAGTATTAAAAAGGTTGTATTTATTCCAGATAAATTAATAAATATTTTAGTATAATATGTGTGGAATTATTGGATATATTGGCGATAATGGAGCCCTAGATATTGGTATGAAAGGTTTAAAACGTTTAGAATATCGAGGATATGATTCGGCTGGTTTAGCTATTAGCAATGGTAAAGAAGTTAGTTGTATTAAAGTTGTTGGTAAGGTTGAAGAGTTAGAGAAGATAGTGGGAGATAAAGATTTGGTGGGTAGTAGCATTATTTTGCATAGTCGTTGGGCTACCCATGGTGGAATTACTGAAAGTAATGCTCATCCTCATGCCGATTGTAAGGGCAATATTTTTGTTGTTCACAATGGTATTATTGAAAATTACAAACAAATTAGAGAAAAGCTAAAACTAATGGGCCACAAGTTTGTCTCTGAGACCGACACCGAAGTGCTCCCTCATCTAATAGAACATTTTTATAATGGTAACCTAGAAGAAGCGGTAATAAAAGCATTAAAATATATCAAAGGAACTTATGGTTTGGTTGTTATGGCAAAACATAATTCTGATCGAATAGTTGTGGCAAGAATGTTTAGTCCTTTGGTAATATCGGTTAACGAACATGGTGGATTTGTTGCATCTGATCCTTCAGCAATTATATCTCATTCTAAAAGAATGATATTTTTAGAAGATGGTGAAGTGGCTGTAATTAAAAAAGATGATTTTATAATTACCGATTTAGAACGTAAGGTAAAAGATAAAAAAGAAACAGAGCTTGATTGGGATATAGAAGAAGCCCAAAAGAGTGGTTACGCACATTTTATGCTTAAAGAAATTATGGAGCAATCGGAATCGGTTGCTAATTCTATGAGAGGAAGGTTAATTATTGAAGAAGGAATTTCTAAGCTTGGGGGAATAGATAGTGTTAAAGATAAACTAAAAGACATTAAAAAGATAAACATTCTTGCTTGCGGAACATCTTATTACGCTGGTTTAATTGGAGAATATCTTTTAGAAGAATTAGCTGGTATTCCAACTGAGGTAGACTTTGCTTCTGAGTTTCGTTATCGTAAGTTTCCCACTGTTGAAAACGAAGCCTACTTATTTATTTCTCAATCGGGAGAGACAGCTGACTCTTTAGCTGCGCTTAAAGAAGTTAAAAAAAGAAAAGCTTTAAGTTTAGGGATAGTAAATGTTGTTGGCTCTAGTATTGCTCGCGAAACTGATGCCGGAGTCTATAATCATGCTGGACCTGAAATTGGAGTAGCCTCTACCAAAGCTTTTACATCTCAAGTAGTTGTCTTAGCTCTAGTGGCTTTATTTTTGGGTCGTCAAAGAAACCTTTCTTTAGCCGATGGCAAAACAATTGCCAAAGAAATATCAAAACTTCCTGAGTTGATAAACAATACGCTAAAAGATATCTCAGCAATTGAATTATTAGCTAAAAAGTATAATAGCGCCTCTAATTTTTTATTCATTGGTCGCAAATATAGCTATCCTGTAGCTATGGAAGGGGCATTAAAATTAAAAGAAATATCATATATTCATTCTGAGGGTTATTCTGCAGGAGAAATGAAGCATGGACCAATCGCTTTAATAGAAGAAAACTTTCCAACTATTGCTATATGTCCACAAGATAGTGTTTATGAAAAAACAGTATCTAATATTCAAGAGATAAAAGCAAGAAATGGAAAAGTTATCGCAATAACAACACAGGGTAACGAAGAGATTAAGTCTTTGGTAGATGATATAATTTATATTCCAAAAGTAAACGAAGTATTATCACCAATATTATCAGTCATACCAGTTCAAATATTTGCTTACTATATGGCAGTTAGTTTTGGTCATAACCCTGATATGCCAAGAAATTTGGCAAAGTCAGTTACAGTTGAATAAATTAAAAAATATATGCAAAAAGAATATTCTATAATAGTAGGTGGTGCGGCAGGTTTAGGTTCTAAAAAAGCAGGTAATATTATTGCCCAATTATTTTCTAATCTAGGGTATAATATATATGTTTACGAAGATTATCAATCTTTAATAAAAGGCGGACACAACTTTTCTTTAATTCGCGCTTCTAGTAAGCCAGTAGCGGCTATAAGAGAGCGCGTTGATTTTGTATTAGCACTAGATGAGCCAACAGCAAAGCTACATTTTAATCAATTAAAAGATAAAAATAGCATTGTCTACAATGCTGATAAGTTTTCTTTTAAGTATGGTATTCCTGTTTTGGCTGGGCAAATTACTAAAGAATATGGGGGAATAGACATAATGCAAAATACAGCTTTGGTTGGTGCATTTGCAAAAGTAATTGGCCTAGATTGGGCATATGCCAAGAAAGTTTTTAAAAAAGAGTTTTCTGTTTCAACTGAGCTCAATATTAATATTGCTCAATCAGCTTACAAATCTAGTAAAACATTGATAAGTATTCCTAAAATTTCTAATAAAATTTATCCTATTTTATCTGGTAATCAGGCAATTGCTATGGGGGCGTTAGCAGCCGGGCTAGAAGCTTATGTTGCTTATCCTATGACTCCAGCAACAGGAATTTTAAATTATTTAAGTTTAGTTGATAATATAACTGTTTTTCAGTCAGAAAACGAAATAGCTGCTGCTAATACAGTAATGGGTTTTAGTTTTGCTGGTAAAAGGGCAATGACTGGAACATCGGGTGGTGGGTTTGCTTTAATGAACGAAGCAATAGCCCTATCAGGCCAATCAGAAACACCATTAGTTATTGTTGATGGTCAAAGAATGGGACCATCTACTGGAGTTCCAACTTATAACAGTCAGTCTGATTTATTACATGTTTTATCAGCTGGTCCTGGAGACTTTGAAAGGTTTGTTGTTGCTCCAGGAGATGCCAACGAAGCTTTTTACTATTCGGCTCTAGCGATAGATATTGCATGGAAGTATCAATTACCATCAATTATCATTACTGATAAAGATCTTTGCGAGGGAACATATTCTTGTGATCTAGAGTATAAAAGTAGTATTAAATCTAAGTTATGGAATGGTAAAGGAGAATATTTGCGTTATCAAAATACAAAAGATGGAGTCTCGCCAATGGCTTTCCCGGGTAATGTCAAAGCAGTGGTTAAAGGAACAAGTTATGAGCATGATGAGTTTGGGGTTTCTGTAGAGGACAGTAAAAAGATTAAAGAAATGCAAGATAAACGTTCTAAAAAGTATAGGGAGTTTCATAAAGAAGTTTCTAAATTAAAAGGAGTTAATGTTTATGGAAACAAAAAATCAAAAACTGCTGTTATTGCTTGGGGCTCGGTAAAAGGTTCGGCAATAGAAATGGCTGAGAAGTTAAATATTAAATTGATTCAGCCAGTAATATTAAGTCCTTTTCCTAAGAAGCAAATACTCAAAGCAATTAATGGTGTTGATAAGCTAATTCTTTTAGAGTTGAGTAATTCAGGACAAATGGCTAAACTTTTGTCTTGTAATGGTATTAACGTTACTAAAAAAGTATTGAAGTACGATGGTCGGCCATTTACAATTGATCAACTAATTAAGATAAAATAATATGGATAATTTAACATTAAAAACAACAAATACTTGGTGTCCTGGATGTGGTAACTTTTTCATATTCAATGCTCTCAAAAAAGCAATAGCTAAAAAAAAGAAAGAAAATATTGTTTTGGTAACTGGTATTGGATGTCATGCTAAAATGGCAGACTATATTAACATTAACAGTTTCTATGGGCTTCATGGGCGAGCTATTCCAGTAGCTCAAGGTATAAAAGCTGGCAATAACAATCTTTCGGTTATATGTTCTTCGGGAGATGGAGATTCTTTTAATGAAGGTATTTCTCATTTAATTCATGCAGCTAAGAGAAATAATAATATTACAGTAATTATTCACGATAATCATAATTTTGCCTTAACAGTAAAACAATTTACATCTACTAGTCCTAAGGGTTTTAAGGGCTCGTCTACTCCTTATGGAAGCATTGAAGATCCAATCAACCCAATAGAATTAATGATTGCGTCAGGAGCAACATTTGTAGCAAGAGGTTATGCTCCAAAGGTAGATCACTTGGCTGACATAATTGATAAAGCAATAGAGCACAATGGTTTTTCTTTTGTGCAAGTGCTTCAACCTTGTGTTACTTGGTTTAATACTTATCAGGATTACAATAAAAGGGTTACCGAGTATTATGGTCCTAGTAACGACAAATCCAAAGCAATTGAATTGGCTTACGAAGAAAAATTACCAATAGGTGTATTTTATAAAAAAAACAAACCTTCTTTTGAAGATTTGCTTTTAGACAAAAATGCCAAATAAAAAGAGATATCTTTGTTTTGGGGGAGGCAATGCAATGCCCAAAGCAGTATTGTCTGAATTAAAAAAACATCCAGTTGATATATCTGTTGTCTCTGCTATGCTTGATTCAGGTGGCTCGGCTGGGCGATTACGTCGTGACTACAAAGTTAGTTCTCCAGGTGATATTAGAAGAGCTTTTGTTGAATTATCTAATACTACACCAGAAATAAAGAAGCTTCTTAATTTTAGATTTAGCGGTGGAGAGCTAGATGGTCATAATTTCTTTAACATATTATTAACCGGACTAGAGTTAAGTTCTAAAAATTATACTAAATTATTGAGCGAGGTAAGCAGATTACTAGATATTCCTTTTGATGTTTTGCCAGCCACAACAGACAAATCTAATTTATATGCCATTTTAGAGAACGGCTATATTGTTTCAGGTGAGGCAAATATTGATGTTCCAGCGCACGATGGAAATTTAAAAATTAAAAAAGTTTTTCTAAAACCACCTGCTAAAGCTTATGGCAAAACAATTACTGCTATTAGAAAAGCCGATGTTATTCTAATTGGCCCTGGGGATCTGTATTCTTCCTTAGCTCAAATATTTTTAGTAAAAGGAATACCAGAAGCAATTAAAAAAAGCAAAGCCAAGAAAATATACATTTGTAATTTGGAAAATAAGTTTGGCGAGACTAATGATTATTCAGTTGAAGACTTTGCTTCTAAAATAGAAGAGTTTATTGATTGTAGTCTAGATTATGTGATATATGATAAGAAAAGCAGTGTTAAACTTATTAATGGGGGACCAAAGTTTATTGGAGCCAATGTCTCAAATAACAAAATTCATAATCCTAAAAAATTAATTAAAACTATTTTAAAACTATGAACAAGCCATTATTTTATCAGCTGGAAAGGGAGTGAGAATGCAACCGCTCACGCAGACTCGCCCTAAGCCATTGTTAAGGATTTTGAATACTACAATACTAGAGCACAACCTCAATCAATTAGATGGTATTGTTGAAGATGTCATTATTATTATTGGTTACAAAGGAGAAATGGTGAAGTCTGTTATTGGCGATAAATATGGCAGTATGAATATTCGCTATGTTGAGCAAAAAGAACAACTTGGGACGGGCGATGCTGCTCGTCAGGCTTTACCTCTGTTAAAAGATAAATTTATTCTTCTAAATGGCGACGATCTTTATTTCAGAGAAGATATTAAAAAGTGTTTGGCTAAGTATCCTTCAATATTGTTAGGACATGTTAAGAATCCATCTTTTTTTGGAGTGGTTGATTGCTACGATGATTTTGTTCGTGGTATTATTGAAAAGCCCGAAAAGTGCAAGCCAAACTCGCTAGTTAATACTGGTCTTTATTGTCTAGATAAGTCAATATTTGATTTTAAAATTGAAAAATCATCAAGAGGGGAGTTTGAATTTACTGACTATATTAAGTTTTTTCTTTCAAACGAAAGACTTCGCTTTCATTCTACTGAAAAATGGTTTCCTGTTTCTCATCCGTGGGATTTACTAGAAGCTAATGAATCAATGCTAGGTGATATGCGAGTTGGAATTATGGGTGCGATTAAAGGCAATGTTGATAACGGTTGTTTTATTATTGGTAATGTAGTAATTGAATCGGGAGCAGTTATTAAAAACGGCACACGAATTGAAGGGCCAGTATATATTTGTAAAGATGCTACTATTGGTCCCAATGCCTATATAAGAGCCAATACTGTTATTGGTCCTAATTGTAATATTGGCTCGGGAGTAGAAATTAAGAATTCGGTTATTGGAGGTAATAGTAAAATTCCACATTTAACATATGTTGGAGATTCTGTTATTGGAGAGGGTTGTAATATTTCTGGAGGTACCATTATTGCTAATTATCGACTAGACAAGTCAACAGTTAAAGCCATAGTAAAAGATAAAA
Source organism: Parcubacteria group bacterium ADurb.Bin247 (assembly GCA_002069755.1). Lineage (GTDB taxonomy): Bacteria > Patescibacteriota > Minisyncoccia > Minisyncoccales > CSSED10-335 > MWBX01. The sequence continues at coordinate 1,599 of MWBX01000022.1, read as the reverse complement.
AAATAGATACGCTAAGAATTAAATTTGGAACAGTTTTGGGTGATAATGTAAACATTGGTGTTAATTGTTCAATTATGCCGGGGGTTATGATTGGAGCTAATTCAATCATTGGTCCTAATTCTTTGGTTAAGAAAAATATTTTAGATAATGTAAAATATTTTACTAAATTTGATGAAATCATTGAAGAAAAATAATATTATTATTGGAGTAGATGGCGGAGGAACAAAAACCGAAGCTATTGTTGCCGATGCCGATTTAAATATTTTAAATCGGGGATTATCTGGTCCAGCCAATCTTAGAAATGTAGACACATTAACTGCAGTTGAAAATATATCTAGGGCAGTTGATTTAGCTATGGAATCAATTTCGGGTGTTCCTCAGTCTGTTGTTATTGGTCTGCCAGCTATTAAAGAAGAATTTAGTTCAGGGGTGGCTGATTTTAAAAAAGAGCTTTTTAAGAAAGGTATTTTTAGAAGAGTTTCTCGTAACAATGTACACATTGTAAGCGATCAAGAAATTGCTTTTCGTTCTGGTACCGATGGAAACGATGGTATTTTAGTTATTTCTGGGACAGGTGCGGTTGTAAGGGGGTGGAGGTCTAAAAAAGACATTAAGGTTTCTGGTTGGGGATATTTTGCCGATGAAGGATCTGCCTTTTGGGTTGGCATTAAAGCATATCAGGCAATTACCAGGGCTTTTGATGGCAGAGCTAAAAATACAGATATTACTCGTAATGCCAAAAAGATATTTATGTTTAAAAATGCAATAGAATTGAATAGAATTGTGTATAATGATTTTAAAAAAGTAATTCCTGAGCTTTCTATTGCAGTTGATAATTCTGCAAAAAATGGTGACAGTGTCGCTATAGAAATACTAAAAGAAGGGGCTGGAGAATTAGCCCTAGGAGTTAATTTGGTAATAGATAAGTTAAATTTTAAAAAACAATTTCCAGTTGTAATGGTTGGTGGGATGTTTAAATCGGTTATTTTTAAAAAAGAGTTTCAGCGATTAGTTAAAGATAAAAATGCTATATTTGTTTTACCTAATGATACTCCTGCTATAGGAGCTTTAAAGATTGCTAAGAAAAAATGAATTTAATATTATTTGAAAAAATCAATAGTATTGCTTTTCAGTGGAATTTGCTAGATCAAATTCTTGTTTTTAATTCAATATATTTGCCATATATATTACTATTTTGTGTGTTTTTCTATTTTAAAAGATACAAGTTTTTACCAATTTTATCTTTATTATCAGGTTTCATATCTTATTTTTTTGTTTTAGTTTTTCGTTTTGTTTATTACAATCCTCGTCCTTTTATTGATAATAGCTCAGAGTTTTTACTAAATCATAGCGACATATCTTCTTTTCCTTCAGCTCATACATCGTTCTTTTTTGCTTTTTCTACTATTGTTTTTTTGTATAACAAAAAAGTTGGCTCACTATTTTATTTATTCAGCTTGATTATTGGTTTATCTAGAGTTGCCACGGGGCTTCATTGGCCAATAGATATATTCGGTGGGATCATTTTGGGCGTATTAGTTGGCTGGGCTACTTGGTTTTTTATGAATAAGCATTTTAGAGTGGCATGAATAGATGCCT
>MWBX01000021.1 GCA_002069755.1 Parcubacteria group bacterium ADurb.Bin247 | reverse complement strand
CCTTCTGTAAAATCAATCGGTACCCAATTTTTATCTTGAGGATTATAAAATTCTAACCAAGCATGTCTATTTTCCCATTCTTTTGGAAGATTTTTTTGTTCTTCTAATATCCCGTGGATAAATTTTACCGGTATTCCAAATTTTCTTAGTGCTGTTCCAAAAATTTTTGCGTAAGAACCACAAGAAATCATACCCCTTTCTATCATTTCTTTTAAAGAAGTAAACCTGGAATCACTTAGTGATTTTCCTCTATCTTTTTTCTCACCATATAAATTATTTAAAGTCTCTTTTGCTCTTAAAAAAACTTGATACAAATTTTTTTCTTCTTGAATTGAATTTTCTATCTTTTCCCAAAATTCTTTTGGAAGGTCCTCTTTAATCTCGAGATATTCTTTAAATTTTTCTATGTTAATATTTTGATATTCTGATGATTTTATGTTCTCTAGCACAAATTTTAATTTTTTTTGATCTTTTGATTCTTCATTTTCATTTTTCTGTTTAAGTTTTTCTATCGGAAAATTCGTAGTAGTAGGAAACACAAGATCACCTTCTTCTTCTGCGATGGTTTCTTCCCATTCTTTTGTTTTTTCATTGTAGTGACTTTTTTCGTATTTCATATTATTAACAAAAAACCTTAAGTTGTATATTCAGACTTTAATTTACCGCTTGGACTAGAGCGACGTTGAGTTATCCTCAACACATTTATCTTATACCCACCAATTCTTATGTCAATACCCCCCTTCTGTTAATAACTTTAAAGAAATACAAAGAAACAAAGATACACTGATACACTGATACACTGATACACTGATACACTGATACAGATGAAAACTATTATATTACAGCAAATACAATGTTAAATTTCGCTCAAATGGCTTATGAAATCTTTAAAAAGCAGAAAGCTAATATTTACACTAAAAACACCGTTTGATACGGTGCTTAAAACAAACAAGTGTCTAATTTGCTCCGGCGGTAGGACTCGAACCTACAACATTCTCGTTAACAGCGAGACGCTCTACCATTGAGCTACGCCGGAATATATAGGTATAGTAGCAATAAGAAGAATATTTTTCAATACCACTAATATCCCTTGAGCTTTCTAATTTCCTCGTGTTGCCTTATCTTCTCTAGTGATTTGGCTTCAATCTGCCTTATTCTCTCCCTAGTAACATTAAATTCTTCTCCCACTTCCTCTAAAGTATGACTTACTCCATCGTCTAGACCGAACCTCATTGCTAATATCCTTTGCTCCCTGTAATTTAAGTCTGATAAAATATCATTAAGTCTTTGTTTCAAAAGATTTCTAGCTGCTTCGGTAGAGGGAAGTGTTGTTTTGTTGTCTTGTACAAAATCAGACAATATACTACTATCAGCATCATCACTTACTGGAGACTCAAGAGATGCTGTTTTCTGAAATATCTTGGTAATATAGTTAACCTTATGAACTGGCAAACCCATTTCATTAGCTATTTCATCAACAGTTGGTTCTCTGCCTAAGCTCTGCAATAGCTCTCTTCTAATTTTACTATACTTAGATATAGTCTCTACCATATGAACCGGGATACGAACCGTTCTAGCTTGATCAGCCAAAGCCCTATTAATTGATTGTCTAATCCACCATGTTGCATATGTAGAGAATTTATAACCTCTTCTCCAATCAAACTTCTCAACGGCTCGAAACAACCCCAAATTACCCTCCTGAATAAGATCTAAGAGAGTAAGATTATTAGATTTACCAATATATTTTTTAGCAATAGAAACAACAAGCCTTAAATTTGCTTGTATTAGCTTATTTTTAGCTAGAGGATCATCGTTTTCAATCCTTTTCGCTAAATCTTTTTCTTCTTCGGCAGTTAAAAAGCTTGTTTTAGATATCTCTTTGAGATAAATTTGTATTGGATCAACTTTTAATTTAATATCTTCTTTATATTTTTTATTCTTATCACTAGAAACTTCAAGAAAATCCTTTTTTTCTTTGATCTCAATATCTAGAGCCATTAAGTCATCGCAAATCTCTTCTAACTTATCAATATCCTTTTCAATATATGGGAAATAGTAAAGAATCTCAGACATTGTAACAAAACCTCTAAGACGTCCTTTACTAAAAAGAAGATCTATTTTCTCTTGAGGAAAAGCATCTTTTTTGCTTATCTTAACCTCATCGGACTTCTTTTTTGAAACCACTTTCTTTTTTGAGACAAGCTTCTTGGTTGTTTTTTTTATTTTTTGAGCCATATATTTATTAAGATTCTTTTTCTATGTTATTAAGTTGTTGATAAACTAGAGCAAATTCTTTCATCAAACTATCAACTAAACCTAAATCTTTTTTATTCTCTGCTTCTTTAATTTTTCCACTAATATCTGCTAAAGTGTTTTTAAAATTAATGATTTTTAAACCATTGACACACTTGAATAGCTCTGCTTTAGGATCAAAACTCTCCATACTTGCTCTCATAGATAAGATATCAACTTTTTCTTTTATCTCATCAATATTATTATTTCCCTCTAAATATTCTACCACCTCTAAGCAATCTTTAGAGAAAATACTTCTATCTTTAACTTCTTTAATAAGTTCGGGATTGCTCGCTAAAATCATTAAAAATCTATCTTCTATTAAGTGCTTTCTGCTCTTCTTAACATTAATAATATTATTATCTTCTAGGGGGCTAAAATCATCTATCTTAATCTTATTCATATCGGAAACAACAGACTCTTCTTTTACATTTAATAATTGAGCTAGCTTTTGAACCCAATGATCTTTTTCAATATTACTAGATATTTTAGCTATCTTGGGCAACAAATATTCAGCAATCTTCTTTTTATTCTCTGACAAAGAAACATCTTTATTTTCAACTGCTTTTTGGAAATAGAAATCCATTACTGAAACTGCATTATTAATTGCCTTTGCGAAATCATCTTTGTTCCTAGCCATATCAGCTGGATCTAATCCTGGTGACATAATAACAACCTTGATATTAAAACCCATTGATTGTGCTAGGTCTATTCCTCTTGATGTAGCCGAAGCTCCTGCATCATCCATATCAAAAGCAGTAATTAAATTATCGGTATATCTCTTGATCATACTTAGCTGATAAGTTGTGAGAGCTGTTCCCGAAGAAGAAACGGTATTTTCAAACCCAGCGAAATGAGACATTATGACATCGGTATAGCCTTCTACCAAAATACAAGCATCCATTTCTCTGATACGATTCTTGGCTTTATCTAGTCCGTATAAAACCTTGCTCTTATCATATAGGGCTGTGTTTGGAGTATTTAAATATTTAGCTTCTTTGTCTCCCTCTAATATACGACCACCAAACCCAATTGGTTGAGAATTAAAATCAAATATGGGAAACATTATTCTTCCCCTAAAGCGATCGTAAAATCTATTTGTTCCTTCTTTTTTAACAGCTAGCCCTGCGGCCTCAATCTCATTGCTCAAATATCCTTTCGTGGACAAAAAAGAAAGTAGGGCATTCCATTCATTAGGAGCATATCCAATTCTCCACTTTTTAATTTGACTATTATCTATACCCCTATTGTTAAGATACTTTAATGCTTTATTACCATCAACACTATCCATCTGCCTTTCAAAAAACTTTAGCGCCCAATCACATATCTCGTATATTCTTTGTTTGGCGCTTTTTAATTTCGGATCTTCTTTTCTGAGCTTTACTCCTGCCTTATTAGCTAAAATTCTTAAAGCATCACCAAACTCGACACCTTCAATTTTCATAATAAACTTGAATATGTCTCCACCTTCACCACAAGAACCAAAACAATGCCAAATCTGACGAGAAGGATTTACAAAAAAAGATGGAGTTTTTTCAGTGTGAAAAGGACACCTTGCTCGATAATTAATTCCGGCTTTCTCCAATTTGACATAATCCTTAACAACATCGACAATATCTAGACGACTTTTAATTTCATCTATTGGAGATTCTAACATATTATGATAAGATATATCGTATATTATACTTATTTTAACTATTTTTGCAACCTATACATATTAAATCATATATTCAAGAAATCAATATCTTAAAGAACTAAGAATAGAATATTTAAAAACAAAATCTAAAAAGATGCATAAAAATCTCTTAGATGAGACAGTTAAAAGAGCTTTACAAAATTAAAAAAAGTTAATGTTAAAAAGAAAATTTTGGTTAAATAGTTAAATAATTTGACACACCTATGAATGAAATATATAGGGAAATTGAAGAACTTAAAGATAAGAGAGGGTATATTCAAGCCGGAGCTCCACGATTTAGGGGGTTATTTGGAAGAGACTCTTTAATCGTTGCTTGGCAATTAATAAATTATGATCCATCAATTGCCGAAAAAACACTATTAACTCTTGCTTCTCTGCAGGGCACAAAAGAAGATATTAAAACTGGAGAAGAACCAGGTAAAATATTACACGAATATTATCCTGAAGAAACACCCGATGATTGGTGGAAAGAACACAAAGAGCAAATTGGTTGGTTAAAAAGAGGCAAACCAGTATATATGTCTATAGATAGTACCCCTCTTTTTTTAATTGTTTTCTATATCTACCTACAAAAAACAAAAAAATATGATTTAGCTAAAGAGCTTCAGGAAAATATTAAATCTGCTATAAAATGGATGATTGATTATGGCGACAAAGACAAAGATCTTTTTTTAGAGTATGAACAAACATCTCCCGAGGGACTATTTCACCAAGCATGGAAAGACTCAAATATGCACCAATTAGAGATGAAGCCACCAATAGCAATTGTGGAAGTTCAAGGTTATCAGTATCTGGCCCTTACAGTTGGCTCAAAAATGATAACGAATAAAAATTTAGCGGAAAAATGCATAGATCGAGCAAAAAAATTAAAAACTAAATTTAATAAAAAGTTTTGGTCAAAGAAAAATAATTTCTATATCTTAGCCCTAGATAAAGATAAAAAACCAATAGATAGAATTACATCTAACCCTGGACATTTAATTTTCACTGGCATAGTTACAAAAAACAAAACAGATAAAATTGTAAAAAGATTATTCCAAAAAGATATGCTAACAAAATATGGGATAAGAACTTATTCTAGCAAAGAAAAGGAGTTTGAAACCCTGTCTTATCATATGGGCACAGTTTGGCCCCACGATAACTGGATTATTGCCCAAGGATTAAGGCAAAAAGGATACAACAAAGAATATAATAAAATAAAGAAATCTATACTAAAAGCAAAAAAAGAAATTGGTTTTTTGCCAGAACTATACGGTGTAGATACAAACAACAATATAGTCAAATATAGAGATGCCTGCTATCCTCAGGCTTGGGCATCAGGCTCAGTTTTAAGCTTTCTTTTGGATTAGATCAAAATAAGCTTTTTCGTAACCGTCTACCATAGTATCTATTGAGAATCTCTCTTTAACCCAATCTCTACAATCAGATCTTTTAATCTGATCTATTTTGTGAACTGCTTTAACGGCTTCGGAAACATTTTTAACAATAAAACCTGTTTTTTTATCTTTAATAACTTCAGGAACCGAACCTCTGTTGTAAGCTATTACCGGTGTTCCACAAGCCATAGCTTCGGTAAAGAATAACCCAAAAGGCTCCTCCCATTGAATAGGAGCAATTAATGCCTTAGCTTTAGAATAAAAATCGCCCATCTTTAAATAGTCTATCATTCCGACATACTCAATATTCTTAGATAGTTTTGGCTTAATTAATTTATTAAAATAATCTCCGTCTGATGGCCCACCAGCAATTTTGAGCTTAACACCTGCTTTTTTAGCAATATCTATTGCAATATCTATTCCTTTTTCGGGAACAAATCGTCCTGCAGCAACAAAATAATCTTCTGGTTTTTCACGATACTTAAATTTATTAATATCTATTCCATTGTAGACTGTTGCGACATAATTCAAATTAGGCAATGGTTTTCTTTGAGCATTAGATATTGATATTAACTTAATCTGAGGTATATTTTTAGTTTCGGCTAATTGTAACTTATTAATACCGGCAATTTGATCGTGTATAGTTATTACCGTAGGAGTTTGTGTAAAAGGGGCCATTGGCAAACATCTTCTAAAGGGGTGAATATGAATAATATCAAATTTCTCTTTTAGATGCATCTGATAAATCATAGATATCATCTTTTGTTCATAGAAATTAACTACTAATTCGTTTGATTTTGATAAAAATGGTTCTAGCTTTTTATCTTTTTTGATTGCTTTAGTATTAAAAGAAACTAACTTGGCTCTTTTAAGCTTTGATTCTTTGGATCCGAAATAAAAAACATCGTGACCTTTTTGGGCCAACCCCTCAGCAGTATAATAAGCGATCCATAGTGGAGCATAAAACACATTTTGAGGAGGTAATGTAGGCCACTCATTAGTGCAAAAAATAGCTATTTTTAGTTTTTTCTTCATAGTCTTATTAATTTATTAAAATCTTCAACACTATATTTTAAAACTTGTTTGCAAAAACTTTTTCTCTTTGTTCTATCTAATGCTTTTTCTTTTTCAAAATTCATCAATACTTCTCCCATTGCAAGATAAGACACAATCGTTGGAAAAAACAATTTGAAATCATTTTTATTAATTTTTTTAATATAAGAGTTTATTAGTTTTTTTCTGCCAGAGTGATTATTCCAAAGATGCATCCATAAAAAGGCAATGTCGTAAGCATAATTATTAAAACAAGCTCGCTCCCAATCAATGATCCAAAAATCTTTTTTATCTGATAATATATTTTCTAACGTTAAGTCTCCATGAGACAAATAATGACAATTTTTCTTAAAATCACCAGCAATATTTCTAGTCATAGAAACTAGGCTATTGCTTAAATCTTTATTAATAATTCTTTTATCAACTAAATAGTCAAAATTAGGAAACTTAAAGTGATTACTCCAATCAAAGCTCTTAAAGTTAACTCTATTGGCCTTTACTTCAGAAATAGAAAAAACATAATTTGCCAAAAGATCTGAGTTTTTAGAAACAACGCTTGAAATTACTCTAGGGGATAGTTGCGCTAAAGACTTTGGCTTTATCTCTTCTCTTGTAAGCCACTCAAAATCTTTCTCAATTCCATAATTAAACATTTGGGGAGCAATTTTCCCCATACCTTGCTGTCCTGCAAGACAAAGAAATTTAATTTCGGTAATAAACTTATCTCTAGCATCTATGTTATTATGAATACGCGCATAAAAAAGAATTTCTTTCCCTGATTCATCAATACAAAGACTAAAATAGCGATGTTTTTTATCTCCCCTTTTTTTAATAAAATCTCTAGGCTTAACTTTAGGTTTAAGGTTTAGATCTTTTAACTTCCCTTCGATCTTAGAACCAATATTAGGAATTAATAATATCATAGTACGCTTGTTCATAATTACCAACCATAACTTCTGTTGAAAATTTCTTTTGAACCCAGTCTCTACAATCGGCTCGATTAATTTGGTCTATCTTTTTAACTGCTTTAACGGCACCAGCAATATCTTTAACAATAAAGCCCGTCTTGCCATCTTTAACTACTTCAGGAACAGAGCCCATATCGTAAGCTATTACTGGTGTTCCACAAGCCATAGCTTCAGTCATATTTAATCCAAATGGTTCGTGCCACTCAATTGGATACAATAGCGCTCTAGCATTTCCAAAAAACTCTGACTTTTCTTCAAAAGAATATTCTCCAATATATTTGATATCTTTTCCTAAATGAGGCTTAATTTTTGAATTAAAATAGTCTTTTTGGGTGGGGTCAAGTCTTCCTGCTAAAACAAGCTTAACTCCGGCCTTTTTGGCTATTTTAATTGCATTTTCTATTCCTTTATACTTATCTATTCTAGCACACCAAACAAAGTGATCTTTGGGGTTAGGATTAAACTCAAAATCACTCATTTTAATACCATTATATATTGTTTTTACAAAATTAATTTTGGCTCGTGATAATTTTCTGTGAGAATTAGATATTGCAACGTAATTATTATCCTTAAATTTTTGAAACATAGTTAATCGAGAATCGTTCTTGCGAGAAGAATACAAAGGATTATGTATTGTGTGAATCGATGGAGTCTTAACTAATGGTGCGAAATATATTTCCCACAAATCAATGTGGGTATGAATAATATCAAACTCAGAACTTCTTTGATATGCCCTAGATAAATTAAGCATATTGTATGTGTGATCGACCCAAGAAATACCATCCTCGATCAAAGATTTTGGATGTGTAGCACTTAATTTACAAGGAACATTAGAATCACCTGAAGCAAACAAAGTAACATCGTGACCTAACTTTTGTAAACCCTCACATAAATGATAAACTATCCATTCTGTTCCTCCATACTTTTTAGGAGGAATAGGAAACCACATTGGAGCGACTTGTGCAATTTTTAATTTTTTCATTTTATTATTTTTTTAATTATTAATTCATAATTATCAACCATTTTCTCTACACTAAACTTATTTTTGACTAAATTACGACAATCTAGCCTATTAATCAAATCAATGTTTTTAATTGCTTTAGCCATTTCAGAAACATTTTTAACAATAAAACCTGTTTTTTTATCTTTAATAACTTCAGGAACCGAACCTCTGTTGTAAGCTATTACCGGTGTTCCACAAGCCATAGCTTCAATCATCATTAAACCAAACGGTTCTTCCCATTTAATAGGGAAAAGAAGTGCTTTAGCATTTTTAAATAGATCTATTCTTTGTTTGCCCTCTACCTCACCAACATATTGAATTTGTTTACCGTCAACCAATGGCATAATTTCTTCTGAAAAATATGGCTCCCTCTTTTTACCGCCAGCCATTATTAATTTAGCATCAACTTTTTTAACAGCCATAATGGCATCTTTAGGATTCTTATGTCCTCCCATAGCACCCATTGTTAAGAAATAATCTTTTGGATTAGGATTAAACTCAAATTCAGAAAGATCAACCCCATTATACACAGTGGCTAAATAATTTATCTTGTCAAAACCCTTTCTTTGATTGTTAGATATAGATATAATATTTGGTTTCTTGTATAAAGAAACGAAATCTTCCATTTCTTTAAATATCGGTAAATGAACTACACTTACAATTGGAGTTTTAATAAACTTAGTAATTGGCAGAAGTAAATACCCACCCCGAGCATGATTTAGAATAACATCAAATTGCCCGTCTTTTTTAATCATCTCGTGCATTATTGTAGACAAATAAGCTAACTCTAGGCGCAAAACACGAGACGCCTCAATTTTATCAGGATTAATCTTAATATCACTAATTGTCTTTTTAAATATTGGAACGAATTTTGCTGGACCACTATATTTTCCTGCACCATATAGGGTAATCTTGTGTCCTTTTTTATATAAGCCATTGATTGTTTGCTCCACTACTCTTTCTGTTCCTCCTTGCTTTTTAGCAGGAATACTTGTAAATGGAGGAGCAATAATAGCAACTTTAATCATTGTTTTTTATTTTTACTTTTTATAATACCATATCTTTCATAAATTCGAGAATGTTTGTCAGCAATCTTATCCCAAGTAAAATTCTGTTCAACTGTTTGTCTAGCTGCTTCACCCATTTTGTAATTTAGTTTATCATCTTTCAATAGCTTATTACATGCTTCTGCTATTTGAGTGCTATTTCTTGGTTTAATTAAAAAACCATTGACACCATCTTTAACTGCTAATGGTATTCCTCCCTTTCTAGTAGCAATAATAGGAGTCTTACAACTCATTGCTTCTAATATTACAAGACCCAACGGTTCATCCCAAACAGAAGGTGCTACAAAAACATCAGCTCGACAATAAAACTCATGAAGTTCTTGTTTTTTATCTTCTCCCATATAACCTAACAAATGAACATTTTTTAATCCTCTTTTTACAATTATATCTTCAAATGTCTTTTTGTCTGGCCCATCTCCAATAATATAGACATCTCCATCGATGTTTTTTGCGGCCTTTACAAGATAATACACTCCCTTTGGTTCAGTCAGTTTACCAGAAAACAAAACAACTTTCTTACCATCTAATCCATATTTTTCGTTAATAATCTTAATCTTTCCGTTATTAGAGAACATATTTAAATGAGTTCCTCCGGGCATAATTCTTGATTTTTCGGCAAACTCAACCCCAAAAACATTAATTAGCCAAGATTTGGTGTCTCCGCTAACTGGAAGAATCTTTTTGGCTCGCTTTAAAGCATCTTGAGATGGAGCGATATATACTTTGTTTTGTTCAGCCGCCGCAATACATGTTCCATGAACAGTGACTATAAAATTAATTCCATATAATAATTTAATGTAGTTAGCTACCCAAAGAAATATTGAAGCATGATGAACATGAATAATATTAGGATGAAAATCTTCTATCGCTCTGACCGTACTAACCAGAAAAGCCCTAAAAACATCTGTGATCTCTCTAGAAGACAAGTCTTTGTATAATCGACAATGAGGCCAATCAGGATGACCAGTAAATGCCACAGGAAAAGACATATCTAGTGGATAAATCTTTAACTCGGGTATTTTTTCTTGCGCTTCAGGACAAACAATTGCAACTTCTGTATTTTTATCTTTATTTGATTCTAAGGCTAGCTCTCGAGCATAAGTTCCCGATCCAGAACCCCATAGTGGAAAGCACAATAAATGCAATACTTTCTTTTTCATTTTTTATTAATTAATTTGTAATATAATTCTTCATAATTATCTACCATAATATCTTTACTAAACTTTGTTTTAACATGCTCTCGACAATCAAACCTATTAATGTCTTTTATCCTCTTAAAAGACTTAACTGCGCTAACAATATCTTTAACAATAAATCCAGTTTTGCCATCTTTAACCACTTCAGGAACAGAACCCATATTGTAAGCTATTACTGGTGTTCCACAAGCCATAGCTTCAATCATATTTAATCCAAACGGTTCGTGCCATTTAATAGGGTTAACTAATGCAATGGCATTTTTTAAAAACATTGATTTTGCTTTGTAACCACCAATTTCTCCAATATATGATATTTGTTTACCATCAATTAAAGGTTTAACCTTCTGCTCATAAAACTCTACATCGGGTAAATAGTTCTTGTCTACCTTGGCGGCAATCTTTAGTTTAACATTTAATTTTTTGGCTATTTGTATTGCATCTAAAATGCCCTTTTTGGGAGTTATTCTTCCTATCCAAGCGATATAATCTTTTGAAGTATTGCTAAACTCAAAAGAGTCAACATCTATTCCGTTATAAACTGTTTTTAGAAAATTAAGCTTAATTCCTTTAGGCCTTTGAAAATCACTTATTGATACAAAACTATGTTTGCTAAACTCTTGGAGCATTTTATACTTCAACCCTCTCTCTTTTACAATCTCGCTAAAGTCTCCATGATAAGTAGTAATAACTGGAGTATTAACTGCACCAGCAAAAGCAATTCCGTAATAATTAAAATGATTATGTATAATATCAAACTTCGATGCCTCTTTAAAGCACCGACTACAATGAAAAAGAGACGACATATCGTCACTCCAACTACTTTTTACCCCATACAAAGCCTTAGGAAAACAAAAATCAAGTTTTGCTTTTGTTTTAGAGTCCCCCGAAGCAAATAATGTAACACTATGACCTCTATCGACAAGACCATCGGCCAAATACGATACTATTAGTTCTGTTCCTCCATACTTTTTGGGAGGAACCTCTATCCATGGGGGAACTAGCTGTGCAATTTTTAGCTTTCTTTTCATACAAGCGGATTATAGCATAAATGAGATGGTTTTCAATGAAATGCGCTGTACTATGCTACAGTTGACAGTATAGAGTAAAAATATGTTGCAAAACAAATCAATCAATGATTGGATGAAAGTTTCTTTTCTTTAAGGCGCCAAGCGCCTTTTTCCTTAAGGCACTTGGCGCCTTAATCTAAGACTTTTTAGCTACCACCTTAATCTGACCATTAGGTATTGAATGCATAATCTTATTATCATCTTCTATTATAGTTTTACGAAGAGTAATTTCCTTAACAATACCTTCTACTGCACCAATCTTAACCCAATCTCCAATATTATACTGCTCTTCAATAATAATAAATACCCCAGCAATGAAGTCAGCTATTATCTCTCTTGAAGCCATTCCAATAGCCAAACTTAAAACACCAATACCTGCTAATAGGGCGGTAATATTAATACCTAGCTCAGATAATATCAAAAGAATTGCGATAATTGAAACCAAAAAGTTTGTTGTTCCTCCAAAAACAACAATTAATGTCTCAGCTCTCTTTCTTTTAGACTTATAGAGCTTTAATTCTTTACTAAGCGTTCTTTTAATTAAATACTGAATACTTTTATTGACCAAGAAAGCCACTAGTATAATGGTGATTATTCTAACTAATTTATTAGCTAAGAGTATTTCAAACATTTTGTATTATTTGATTATACTTTTCTATTATCTTTTTAGTCTTTTCGCCAACAAGCCCATTGCCTATTACAATATCATCTATTTTAACCACTGGCAAAACCTCTTTGTTAGTAGCAGTTATGAAACACTCGTCAGCAGAATTAATTTCTTCTAGTAAAACATCTCTTTCTTCTACTTGAAACATTTCTGAAGCAATTTTAATAACAAAGCCACGAGTTACTCCCATTAAAATATTATCTTTAGGTGTAATTATCTTATCTCCTTTAACTAGAAAAAAACTACTAGTTGGGCTTTCTAAAACATAATCATTGAAATGATATAAGAAATCAAAATACCCATCTTTAATATCTTGCTTCAACTTTATTGGAAAAACATAGTTTAGTGTTTTAACAGTTGGAAAGAACCTTTGATGTTCAACAAAACAAAGAGAAACTCCATTAGTATATTGTTCTTCATTTTTTACTGGAACGTCTGCTAGAGTAATGAAAAAATTAGGATTATGTCCATTAAAGTCCATCCCGCTAACAGATCTACCACCGGTTAAAACAATTCTAACCAAAAACTCGCTACCAAAAGACATACCTATTAACTTATCAATTATTTCAACAATCTCTTCTCTATTATTAGGAATAATAATACCTAAATAATTAGCCGAGGCTTCTAAGCGATCTAAGTGTTCACTGAGTAAAAATGGCTTTTTGTTATAGGTTTTAATAACCTCAAAGACACCGTATCCACGTAATAACCCAATATCGTCTATTGGCACACAAGCACTCTCACTATCAATTATTTCTCCATTTAAAAAACAATATTTATTCATTTTTTGTAAAAAAATCTTTGTATGTTAAAAACAAGATTATTGCTGACAAAATCTTTAAACATCCAACAAAGATAAATACCGCACCAAAACCAAAAGCTAGGGCTACTACTCCACCAAAAGCAGCAGCAAAACCATAAGCTAGACCAGTACTAGTGCTTTGAATGCTCCAAGAGAAAGCCTCCCACCCTTTGCTAATATGACGAGTAAATATTCCAAACCAAGCAGGTACAATACAGGCCATAGCAACACCCCTTAAAAATTCTAAAAAGAAAATATGCCAAACCTGTGTTGCAAAGACATAACCAAAAGGAACAAGAGCAACCGCTAATGTTCCCATAATTAATAGCTTAAAATCATCTCTTTCACCATCTAGTAAATCAATAATATTTGCTAAAAATGGTTGAATTACGGATTTGGCTATCCAATAAAGAGCTGTAGCAAAAGCTACCACCTCAATTGTTCCCCCCTCTATTTGCTCAGTAATGTATATTGCAAAGATTGGAGCAATCAATCCCCATCCTGAATATAAAAAGAAATCAGATGCTATTAACTTAATTGCAATATTATTAAGCTTTTTCATTTAAATCACTTAGAAGATCATCAATATTAATATCGTGAACTTTAGCTGCCTCAGCTAAACTCTCTGGCTCAGCCATGGGACAACAAACACATTGCATTCCATAAGCTAGAAATACTTCTACTGTTTGAGGATATTTTCTCAAAACTTCAGTCACCTTCATCTCTTTATTAATTTTCATATTTTTTATTTGAAAACAGGGGAATTACCCTGTTTTCAATATACTACAACTGTAATAAAATTACAAACTTAAGCCGACAAATAATCAATCTTCTTTATCTTGTATTTTGACTTAGTGGAAGTTGAAACAGAAATTTCATCTCCAATTTTACTACCTAAAAGAATCTTGCCAACTGGGGATTCTTTTGATATCTTTCCTTCTTCAGGATTGGCTTCAAATTTCTCTACAATCGCAAATTCTTGTTCTTTACCATTAATATCAACAGTAACAACCGTTCCAACATCTACAACACCTTTTTGAGGCTTAATTGGCTTTACATTTTTTAATATATATTCTATCTCAATGATTCTACTTTCAATCTTATCAAGATCTTCTTGAAATTGAGCATATTCTGGATTCATTTCTTCAGAATGAAAAACCTCTGGAACATCGTCACGACTATTAACCTTAAAATGCTTAGCTCTTTTTAATTCTTGATATTCTTTTTCTAGTTCTTTTATCGCCTCTTTTGTTAGATGAAATTTTTCAGCCATATTCTTAAATAGTTAATCCTCTCTTTTTTATGAGAGAGGATTGACTGTTATTTGTCTTAAATATATTATTCCTCTCTTTTAAACAAAACCCCAGCAAATTTTGTTTTGCATAAAAAACAATAAATTAAATTGCTCTGGGTTTCTTTTATCATAATAGGCCATTCTATTCTTTTTTAATATTTTGTCAATAGCTAGATTAATCAGGTTTATAAAAAATCAAGACTTAACTAGAGCAATGATTGCCAATAACAAATTTTATGATATACATATATTGAGAGGGAGTACGAGGCTAGTCTTCGAAAGGACAGTGCGTCTAAATGAAGGAGATTAAGAGGTACCTTCGGTTATGTCCAACCTAAACAAGCTTGTAAGATCAATTTCGTTGGGATGCATCTCCCTCTCATACAAAAAGAGAACTAAATTATTCTCTTTTTGTGTATAAAAAAGAGAACTGAATTGTTCTCTTTTTATATATAATCTGCTAGGATATATTTATGAATAATTATCCAAAAGAAAGTGCTGGTAAAAAAGCAACTCTGAATGTCCCTACTTGTCACAGCAAAGACAGTATTAAAGAAGTAAGAACGAAAATAATTGAAAATTCTAACAACATAGAAACTTTCAACTATGTCTATGTTTTAAATGATGAAAAAAAGTTAAAAGGAGTTTTTTCAATTAAAAAATTATTTTCGAAAAAAGACAATCTCCTTGCAGAAGAAATAATGGACAAAAACATTGTTTTTGTTCACCCCTATACCGATCAAGAAAAGGTTGCAGTGTTAGCAATTAAAAACAACATTAAAGCTGTTCCAGTGATTAAAAAAGATGGCACATTTTTAGGAGTTGTACCGTCAGATAAAATACTAGACATACTTCACCAAGAGCACACTGAAGATATATTATTATCAGCTGGAATATACAAAAAAGATCATTTCTCAGAAAAAATGATAGATACTCCGGCAAAAACTTTAGCTAAGATAAGACTACCATGGCTCATCATTGGTTTATTTGGTGGAATAGCTGCAGCTCAAATTATTACATACTTTGAGTCCACTCTTAGTGAAAAAATTATTCTCGCTTCTTTTATTCCTCTAATACTGTACATCTCAAATGCAGTTGCTATACAAACACAAACATTATATATTCGTAATTTAGCAATAAATAGTTTCGCCCAAAAAGACTATCTTCTCAAAGAATTAAAAATATCAGTGATCATTGGAATAGTATTATCTCTCATATTATTTCTAATATCAATTATTGCATACAAAGATTTTATAATTGCAACCATTATAAGTGTCTCGATATTATTAACAATCGCAACAGCAATATTAATGGCTATGGCAATAACATGGGGGTTATTTAAAATGAAACTAGACCCAGCGCTTGGCTCAGGTCCTTTTGGAACAATAATAGCTGATATCACCAGTCTCTTAATATATTTTTTTGTGGCATCAACTTTTCTTAGCTACTATATATAGATTAGCACCTCTTCTAGACTCTATTCTTCCATATTTAACAATATCAAATCCACTCTCTTGAATTAATTTTTTAAAACTATAGGGAGAAAAACAATGAAAATAAAAATCTTTTACCCCCTGCCACTCAATCATCACATCGCATAAATCTAGTTTAGATAAACCCAAAAAACTCAAAAATGATTGCCAAATAATACTTCTTTTTCTTTTGGGCTTACTCCATAAATCCCAAACGGTGATTATCGCCAATCCATTAGGTTTTAAAACTCTTTTAATTTCTGACAACACTTGCTGACGCATTTCTTCTGAAGCAATATGATGAAGTAGAGCAATGCTATAAACTTTGTCAAAGCTATTATCAGGAAAAGGAATATCTAGAGCATCGGCAACCACAAACTCAGCATCAGGATATCTGTTTTTGGCAAGAGCAATTAATCTTTCTGAGTTATCAAGCCCAACATAGCTAGCCCTTGGTAATATTATTTCAGAAAATCTTCCATTGCCACATCCAAGATCTAAAACCCTGTCTCCCTCATTAATATTATCAAATAAAAAGACCATTTCTTGCCAGGGCTTTTCCCGAGAGCTTGAAAAATTACCCGCAATCAAGTTATACTTGATTTGCAAGTCGTCAGCTATTTGTTTTGCATAATCTTTATCCATGAATTTAGAAGAAAAAATAATAAATAAGTTAATTGAGACCAAAAATCCAACCCCCAAAATATTAGAGGGTATTATGAGAAATTTCTCTAAAATTTCAGGCGAACCATTTCCTAAAAAAAGTGAACTATTAAAAGTATATCATAAAATCACCAAAAACCAAGACGAGAAAATAGTGGCGCTCTTAACAACTAGGCCTGTAAGATCTCTCTCAGGCATAGTTAATGTATCTGTTTTAACAAAACCATATCCCTGCCCTGGTCAATGTATTTATTGCCCTAACGAAAAAGACATGCCTAAGAGCTACCTTAAAAGTGAACCAGCCGCTATGAGAGCTGCTATGAATAACTTTGACCCCATTAAACAAGTGAATGTTCGCCTAAAAGCCCTAGAAATGACCGGACACTCAACTGACAAAGTGGAATTAAGGATAATTGGTGGAACATGGTCAAGTTATGATAAAAATTATCAAACCAATTTTATTAAAAAATGCTTTGATGCTTGTAATAAAAAGAAATCTAAGACATTAGCTGAGGCTCAAAAGAAAAACGAAAAAGCCAAACACAGAATAGTGGGACTATCGGTTGAAACACGCCCCGATTTTATTAACCAACAAGAAATAGAAAGATTAAGATTTTTAGGAGTAACATCCATAGAACTAGGAATTCAAGCAATAGACAATGAAATACTCAAAAAAACCAAACGAGGCCATGATTTATCTGCTACAATTAATGCAACGCGCCTACTTAAAGATGCTGGGTTCAAAATATGCTACCAAATGATGCCCAATTTGCCTGGATCAAATATAGAAAAAGACAAACAAATGTTTAAAGAGTTATTTACTAATTCTAATTTTCAACCAGATTACTTAAAAATATATCCAACGTCTACAATAAAGGGAACTGAGCTTTATCAAATGTTTTTGAAAAAAGAATACTCTCCTTGTACAGAAAAAGAATTAAAAGAATTATTAAAAGATATTAAAAAAGAAATACCATATTATGTGAGAATACAAAGATTAATTAGAGATATCCCCGCTCAAGATATAGAAGCGGGTAGTAAAATATCCAACTTAAGAGACATAATATCTAGAGAGTCGCAAAAAGAAGGATGGTCTTGTAAGTGTATAAGGTGCCGAGAAATAAAAGGACTATATAATCCAAAAATAAAACTCAAACTGTTTATTCAAAACTACGAAGCATCGCAAGGAAAAGAATATTTTTTAAGTATTGAAGATACTAAAAGAAAAAACATATATAGTCTACTAAGACTCAGAATTACATCAGATAACAAGAGCATTATTAGAGAGGTTCATACTTATGGACTTCAAACAAGCATTAGCAAAAAATCAAGGTCCCCTCAACATAAAGGATTAGGCAAAAAACTAATTAAAGAAGCAGAAAATATTACTAAAAAAAACAAGATTAATGAATTATGGGTTATCGCCTCTATTGGAACTAGACCATATTACAGAAATCTTGGATACAAAGTTAAAGGAACCTATATGGTTAAAAAAATCTCTTAATAATATATATTGGCAAACTAATAACTAGGGCAATTAATCCAAAAAACAATCCCATTGTGATAATGTCTATAGCATAACTTATACTATTTTCTATTAACCCGAAATAGCCTAATTTAAATAACAAAAAGAAAAAACCAAAAACAACTAATAGAGAAATAAAAGAGTTTTTAAAATCTTGTTTAGAAGGCGCTAAAGATATTAAAACCGATATTACTAGATAAACAAAAACTAAAAAATTCCACTCCCGATAATTCTCTAGAGAAAAGACCCAAAAATCACTAGCTAAGTCCAAAACGTTATCAAAAGAGCTAAGAAGTTCAATCCCTAAAAATTCAGCCAAACACCAAAGAAAAGCGATACCACCAACAATTGGTGCAAAGCTAATAACAATATTACCAATAAAAGGAATCTTTGGTTTGCGATGTTTGACATAAGAACCTTTTTGAGAAAAAAGGCTAATCTCTTCAATTTTAGAACCTACTAAAAGACATCCAATAGCATGAGAAAATTCGTGAACCATTACTCCCGGAAAAAGCCAAAGCTGATAATTTCTACTAGCAAATATTTTAAACCAAATAAATTCTAAAATAAAGCTCAATACCAATAAGAATGCCAAAAGTACAAAAAAGTCTATAATCGAATTATCAAACATTTCTAGATACTCTAATTAGTCCGCCGCAAGGAATAATTTCAATTCCTTGTTTCTCTAACATATCTAAAAATAAATTAACTCCAACCGAATCAGAAGATATGTGACCTGCAATCACAACATTAACATTAGCCTTCTCGGCCTCTTCGCGATGTTTTTCTGATATATGCATACCAATAATTGTGCCAGCCCCAGATTGAGCTAGTTTTTCATAAATATCAGAAGAACCCTCAGTGCCACCAGTCATTTCGGTAATAACAATATTGCCCACCCTATTATCCGACCCACCAACAAATATCTTAGGTCCAGAACCGTTTTTCTCAGCTATTTTGTATTCTGGAATAGACATTAGTGAATCAATCACATCTTTAACAATGAACGGCTTATCTTCTTTTAATTTATCATCAACAACTCTAGTAGCCATATTATCACATGGCGTATGAACACACATCAGAGGAATATTAAGATGTCTAGCAATATCTACCGCTCTTTCGTGATTAGCCGAAGATAAACTACGAGAAACCTCACTTATTCTTTTTTTAAGCAACTTTTCAGCAATATTAACTGGAACTCCGTATAAATTTAAAATATCTATTTGTAATTGCATAACATCATCTAGGCCCGCCAAAGCAATTCCTCTTGGATGATGTGATATTATTAAATCAATATTTCCCAATTCTTTAGCTAAAAGGATCTCTTCGCCATCAATATCTATACCAACTAAAACTCTTTTGACTTCTTTGCAATGATCGCCAAACAAAATTCTGCTATCAGAAAAAGGGTTAGACAGTCTTTCAATATCAAAAACTTCTTTCTCAGCATCAGTCATTTTATCATATCTATCTTTTAATCTTTGCTGAATTTGATTGATGTATTCTTCACTTCTAAAGTCTGCGCGGACACCTTCTTTAATTGCCAGCCTGTATATTTCTTCTATTTTCATAATAGTATTTTTTATCTTTATAACTAATAGATTCTTTTCTGGCTTTTGTCTTTTCTCTTCTTATAAACTTTCTAACTGACTTCGGTAATTTTTTCTTCATAATATTTTATTAATTTCTTCACGAACTACTTGCCGATCATCCCAAGCTATTTTCTTGCCATCAGCAACACAAATCCATGGCTCACAACCTTTACCAGTAATAATCACACAATCGCCAGAACTAGCAATACTAATTGCTTTATTGATAGCCTCTCTACGATCCTCTATTTTAATTGGATTATCAACATCTTTTGCAACTTGATTAATAATTTCTATTGGATCTTCGTCATAAGGATCTTCGTTGGTAATAATTACGCTATCGCAATTATTGTCAGCAATTTTACCAAGTACCGGTCTTTTCCATTTATCTCGACCACCACCACAAGCCCCTAAAACACATATCATTTTGTTTGGCTTAAAATCTTTCTTAATCGTTTGATATACTTTTTCTAGAGCGTTTGGTGTAAATGCATAATCAACAATAACTCTAAATGGGGAATTAACTATCTCCTCCATTCTACCTTCTACATTGCCCATCAAAGATAATGACTTACTAATACTATTTAAATCTAATCCCAAAGACAAACCCAGAGATATTGCTGCTAGGGAATTATAAACATTAAATTCTCCCGGAAAACTGGTCTTAAACTCAACTCCGTCTATTTTAAAATTAGATCCACTAGCATCTGTTTTGACATCAACAGCGCTTACATCACCCGAACCTATTCCATAGCTATATTTCTTTTTAGCAAAAAAACCAGAAAAGAATTCAAAATGCTCGTCATCAATGTTTAAAATATGAATATTATTATTTAATCTAAACAATTCTCCCTTAGCATTTTTGTAATTATCAAACCCACCATGAGATTCAATATGCTCGGGTGATAAATTAGTTATTACAACTGCATAAAAATCAATACAGCGGTGTCTAAATTGCTTAATACCCTCTGATGTAACCTCTAGAACAATATATTGACAACCGCTATCAACTGCTCTACGAATAGTTTTTTGTATAATAAATCTACCAGGCATTGTCATTTTGAGCATATTGGGCTCAACATTGCCATCAATATCAAACTTTATTGAAGACATTGTTGCAACCTTAAAACCACAACCCCTTAATATTGCCGAAATCATTTCAACAGTAGTTGTTTTGCCATTAGTCCCAGTCACACCAATAACCTTAATCTTTTTAGCCGGAAAACGATAAATTAAAGCTCCCAAAAAAGGAAGTGTTTTATGATAACAATTAAAAACAAACTTTGGAGTAATTTTTCTTAATAATTTAATCATTTTTTCTTATTCTCTTCAAAGATAATTTAATTTTTTCTTCAACACTAGCACCCTTATCTGTTAAAGACAAAACCACATCTTTGGCTTCTGCCTTTTTAAACCCGAGCTTTACCAAAGCCATTATCGCTTCTTCGTCGTCAGAAGATATTTTCTTAGACTGATTTTTAATCTTTCTAGACAATTCAAATATGATTGCTTGCGCTTTTTTGTTCCCCAACTTAAATAGCTCACTCAAAACTACCGAATCATTATTTTCAACAGCATTCTTTAAATCAGTTATAGCCGAAGCTTCTAGAGCCGCCTTTGGACCAACTCCCGATATTTTCATTAAAAATTCAAAAAGCTCTAACTCTTGTTCTAGAAAAAACCCATATATCTCCCAAGGATCTTTCTTGCTATTAGTATAACAAAAAACATTTAAGCCAGCTCCGGGCTTTAGTCTACTATCAGACAGTCTTTTAGAAGAAAGAAAAACCCGATAACCAACACCAGAAACATTCAAGATAATTGATTTTTCTCCTTTCCTTAATACCTTGCCAGATAAATATGATATCATACAGTAACGATAGCATTTTAAGTTAAAACTTTCAATTTTAATTGTACTCCATTGTTAGTACAATTGTACTCAATCTTGAGTACAAATTCTTTGACTTTTAAACAATTATTTGCTAGATTAAAGTAAATACAAAAATATGCCAATAAAAAAAGCTGCCCAAAAGGCACTAAGACAAAACAAAACCCAAAAAGAGAGAAATCTGGTTCGTAAAAAGACTATGAAGAAGTCTATAAAAGAGATAAATGATTTAGCTCTAAAAGGTAAAAACACTAAAAACCTGATTCCCCAGACATACAAAGCAATAGATAAAGCAGCCAAGAGAGGAATTATCAAAAAGAATGCCGCTTCAAGAAAAAAATCTCAAATAGCAAGAACCGCCAAGTAAGCGGTTTTTATAACTCAAAAATAAACAAGTCTAAGGCAATACCGGGATCAATTTTCCCGGTTTTGATATAATAGTCACTTTGAACTAATTTAGAATAATAATTAATTAATTCTTCGTAAGTAAAACTTCTAGACTGATTACTTGTTTTGCTAAAAACATAAGGATTCATTTTATTAATATTTCTTAGTCCAAGCTTTTGAGCATCTTTTACGGCAATTAAATTACGAAATTGAAAAAAGATCATTGAAAAAAGATAAGAAACGGCGTCCCCTTTTTCAATGTGAGAGTAGAGAAGCTTAAGAGATGTTTTTTTATTCTTAGAAGCAATAGCGTCTATTGTCCGAAAAATATTATTCTCTATATCTGGCCTCATTAATAATTCAATATCATCTACTAAAATCATTCCTCCGTCTTTGTAACAAGCAAGCTTATCTAGCTCGCTAGATATTCTCCAAAGATCATTATTAAAATACTCTATTATTTTTTTAACAGCCAAATTATGAATTTTACCGCCCACCCTTGCATTAATCCATTTAGTCAATTCTGCTCCTTGTAATAAATCAAAATAATATTCTTCATCAGCTATCTTTTTATATTTTTTATCAATAGTATCCTCAACAATAATTAATGTTGTGTCACCAACCAAAGGAATAATATCTTTTATTGATTTAACTTTTTTCAATAATCCCTTAGTAACAACTATTTTTTTACTATCAAATAAAGATCTTTGTTTTAAAGAATCTATTAAGAGGGGGTAAACATCTTCTTCAAAATCAAAAACAATTTCTTGCCCATTAACCAAGCTATTAACTTTTTCTTTTATTCTATAAGAATCTTTGCCGTGAATTAAAATTATCATTTTTGACAAACTGGGCAAAATCTTAATGATCGGTTGCCTATTTTTTTTATTTGTATAATCCCGCCATCATTTCTAAGACACTTTAATCCTTCACGACCATATACCCTATGTTCTTTTTGAAAAGAACCTTTAGACCCATCAACCAAACGATAATCACTCATACTATCTCCTTTTAACTTTATTGCCTTTAACAATATCTTTCTTGTTGAGTTGTATAATTTTAGAGCATCAACATCTTTAGCAATAGAATAAGGGCTTATTTTAGCATCCCAAAGAATTTCGTCAGAATAAATATTACCAATACCCGATATTATTGACTGGTCCATAAGAACTCTTTTAATAATTCCTCTTCTTTTAGACAATATTTCAATAAATTCTTTTTTACTAACACTTAAAGCGTCTGGTGCAATTGATTTATTAATTTTCTTATCTAGCTCTGAATTTTCCCAAACCTCTACCTTGGCAAACTTTCTTGGATCTACCAAAACTATCATTGATTTATTGTCCAGAACAAAAATAAAGCGAATAAATGAATTAACTCTCTCAGACAAAAAATTATCTTCAGTAATCCAATTACTACCATCCCAACTCCAAGTACCATACAAAAGATGACCCGATATCTTTTGATGAACTAAAATACTAATTCCGCCTGACAAAACAAAAACAATATTCTTGCCAATTCTTTTTACACTCAAAATCTCCTTTTTTAAAAAAGATATGTTTTGAATGTTAGAATATCTCTGAGGAACATCTGTCCAAAAATCAACTATTTTAGAACCAACAACTAGACCCGATAGAGACTTCACTGTAGTTTCAACCTCGGGAAGCTCGGGCATAATTTTATTTTTTATTCTTCATAACTGCCTCAATCTTTTCTACAATCTCACTAGGTGTAAAATGGGCTTTGATAAGAAAATCTGTTGCTCCAAGCTTAATCCCTCTGTCTACATCATCTCTTTGTCCAAGATTAGAAAGAATAATAACAGGGATATTGCTCAATTCTTCATCTTCTTTTATTTTTGCCAAAACCTCAAAACCATCAATTCCAGGTAAAATAAGATCTAAAAGAACAATGTCTGGCTTGTTCTCCTTAACCTTAACCACACCATCTTCACCATCTACTGCACTTACAACATCATAACCTTCACGAGCAAGTTTTTGAGTAATCAACTCTCTTAAAAACTTGTCATCTTCAACTACTAATATTTTTAAAGCCATATTTTTTAATTATTTATTAATTTGTTTTATTACTTTTTCTAAAACTTCTTTTGGGTCAAAGTCGGTTTTAATTAACCAATCTTTAGCTCCCAATTTTTGCGCTAGGTCAATTTCGACGGGCTGACCTGAATTCGAAACTATAATAATTGGTATCTGAATACCTTCTTTTTGCAATTCTTCCATTACTTCAAATCCTCCCATTTCTGGCATAACAATATCTAATAAGATAATATCTGGGTTTTCTTTTTTAATAGCTTTTAACCCCTCCACACCATTATGGGCAATAAAAACAGCAAAACCACTCTCTTCTAACTTATTTCTTAACAAATCGACTAATATCTCGTCATCGTCTATAATTAATATTTTCTTTGACATAATCTATTCTACAACTTTTTCTTAAATTCTTCAAATTCTTTTTCAGTAACAATAGGTAAAGTGAAGTAAAAAGTGCTTCCTTTATTTTCTTCGGAATCAAACCAAATCTCTCCACCATGAGACTCAATTATGTTTTTGCATATAAACAAACCTAGTCCAGAGCCTTCTGTTTCCATTCTCATTACATTTGCCGCTCTAAAAAACTTAGTAAAAAGGCGAGCTTGCTGATCTTTAGGAACACCAACGCCCGAATCTTTGACCGAAACCTCTATTTTGTTAGCTTTTACTTTATGTTTAACAAAAAAAGTTATCTTTCCACCCTTAGGAGTGTATTTTAAGGCATTCTCTAGTAAGTTCTGAGCAACTAGTGTTATCTTTTCAATATCAGCAGCAACATTAAGATTCCTTTTCTTGGTAGTTTCTAAATTAAGTTTAATCCCTTTTCTTTCGGCTTCCGCTTTATAAGATTCAACTAATGGTTCAACAATATCTAATATATTTACCATTTCAGGTTTATGAATATATCTACCCTCTTCTATTCTAGTAACATTTAATAAGTCATTGACCAAACTTATCATTCTTTCATTAGATACATAGGTCTTCTCTAGTATTTCTTTTTGGTCTTTAGAAATTTTACCCAAGTCACCATCAATTAGCATTTTTAATGTCCATTTAATGCCAGAAAGGGGAGTTCTTAATTGGTGAGCCGCAATTGACACAAACTCACTTTTCATTGCTTCTATCATTTTCTCTCTTGTAATATCGTGCAGAGAAACCAAAGTTCCAATACTTGTCTTGCCCGCAATAATTGGAACAGCAGAAACTTCTAGGGTTTGTCCATCTCCTGTTTTAACCTCTTCTCTATGAGCAGCCTTTACTTTAGCAACTGATTTCTTATCTTTTTTAAAAGCTTCATTTTTAAGCAAAACTTCAACTATTGATTTTACAAGACTACTACCATTTAAGTCTTTTAAGTGTGTACCGATTAAATTATTAATGTTGGTTCTCAAAAATTTCTCTGCTTTTGGGTTACCCATATTAAGACAATCGTTTTTATCAAAAACCAACAACCCATCGGTAAAATTTGCAATAATTGAAATTGTTTTTTCTTTTTCTTCTTCAGCATTTTTCCATGCCTCATCAGTTTCTTCTAATATATTCATCAAGGCTAACCTAGATTCAGCAATCTCTCTATTCTTAGACTCTAACTCTTTTGTTTTTTGAGAAACAATTTCTTCTATTCTTTCGTTAAACTTCTTACTATCGGTAATATCGGTAATTGTTAAGAAATAGCCAAAAACTTTTCCCTTTTTGTCTTTTCTAACAAACGCTGAAACAAACGCTGGAAATTGCTCACCATTTTTTTTAGTAAAAGTAAGCTCAATTTCATTTTTATCACTTCTACCAGACAATATCTTCTTTTTAAAAAGCTTCAATTCTTTTTTTTCTAAAAAGAATTCTTCAATATCAAAACCAACCACGTCCATTTCTTCATATCCAGAAATATTAACAAAAAATGGATTAGCTTCTAATATAATGTGAAGAGGATTAACAACTAAAAAAGAAACTGGTAAAAAGTTAGTCAAATCATCGATATATTTCTTAGCCCCAGACAAGTCTTCCTTAATAGTAGCCAATTCTTCAGACTTTGTTCTTTCCTGATTCATTGTCTTCATTTTAACATTTTTAAAAATATTTTTCCAGATCTCTAAAAAAGCTTTTGATGTTCTTTTTTAATTCTTTTTAATAGTGCACTAAACTCCATTTCTTCAAAAAAAGACTCTGCATTGTCATATCCTTGCCATAAACAAGATTTTATATCAAAAGATAAAGAAATATTGTCTTTAATCTTTACTAGTTCACGACTTAAAAATGCACTATCTTTACCTTTTATTAATTTATCTTTAGCCTTTAAATTGTTAATGTTTTTATAAACATTATCTATAGTTTTAAATTGAGAGATAAGAGATATCGCTGTTTTGGGTCCTATTCCCGAAACGCCAGGGATATTATCTGACGCATCTCCTTTAAGAGCATTTAGCTCTATTAATTGCTGAGGCATTAAACCATGATAATCATTTTTAAATTTTAAAACATCATAGACAATAGAATCTTTAATACCAGACCTTAAAAGATAAACACTTGTTTTGTTATTAATTAATTGAAGTAAATCTCTATCTCCTGTTAAAATAATAGATTTCCAATTTTTCTTAGAATTTATTTTTTTTGCAATAGTACCAACAATATCATCAGCTTCAAATCCTTTTTTCTCAAAAATTGGAACCTTTAAAACAACCAACCCTCTCTTTACTTCACTAAATTGATTAATCAAATCACTAGGAGTGGGGGGTCTCTTGGCCTTGTATCCACTAAACTTTTTATGCCTAAATGTTGGGCCAGGCAAATCAAAAGAAGCCACAATAGCATTGGGTCTTATTTCATCGGTAACCCGAATAAGTATAGAGAAAAATCCATAAACCGCATTAACCAATTGGCCATCTTTTCTTTTTAATCTGGGTATTGCATGGTAAGCACGATGAACTATTGAATTAGAATCTATTATTAAACAAGTCTTATCTTGCATAAATACTTTCAAAATGTTATACTACGGCTATCTTAAAAGGCGGGGTGTCGTATAGTGGTAGTACGCTTGCTTTGGGAGCATGTAGTCCCAGTTCGATTCTGGGCACCCCGACCAGATTAAACTTTTTTCAAATTCAGAGGCGTTTTGTTGCTCGCTCGCCCCGCCTTCGGCGGGTCTCGCTTCGCAAAAAGCCCTGTATTTCGGAATTAAATCAAAGGGGCGGACAAATTCAAATTCGGCTTTTCGGGAAAACAAACGGCGGTTCGGCGTGCGAAGCACGCAATAAACAAAGTTTATTTCCAATTTTTTCCTTTCCGCCAAGGCGGAACACAAAGCAAGTTTTTTAATCCCGCGCTTTTGCGCCATAGGCGCAACGGCCAAAGGCGACTTTATAAATTAAGGAGCAAACATTATGAAAACAAAATTTTTTCTCTACGCTCGCAAATCTACCGAAGACGAAGAAAGACAAGTGATGAG
>MWBX01000020.1 GCA_002069755.1 Parcubacteria group bacterium ADurb.Bin247 | reverse complement strand
AATCCTGCTATTTTGTTAAACAGTCCACTCACAACGCTTCCAAAAAACATTCTTACTTTTCCAAAAGGAGTTGTTTCTTGCCAATCAGGAAGAGGGTGTTGAGCATTAACTGATTTTGTTACAAAACAAGAATAAGTCCCATCGTCCACAGTAAGCTTAACATTTTTAGATCCAGCATTAATAAATGTAGTTGTTGGCTTCTCTAGTGATGAATTTGCTGGATTTGCATCACTAAATTGCCAATTATATCTAATACTTCCAGAATAGACGCCCGCATTAATTGGTTCAAACGATATTACTTCATTAACTTCTATTGTGCTAGGTTCATTTTTAATTCCACCAACATACGGATAACAATGATTTTTAGTAGTAAATGAAGATGTTTTAGGCTCAGACCACGGACCCTTTCTTCCAGTTGATTTATCTACATTCCTTCCACGAACACTCACAGTATAGGTTTTTCCAAATTTAATACTTGATTGATAATTGTCACAACATTTATTAGAACAAACAGGATTTAGCTCTGTATAATTCCATGTGATTGATTCATTGGAACCCTTTAATCCTGTTAACTCAAGACCACCATCTCCTATAAACTTAATTTCATATTCATAATCATAAGCAGCTGCATCTACACTATCAGCCGAATTAGTCCATGATATACGATGAGGTATTCTGGATTGACTGCAAGCTTCCCCTTCTGAAAGAGAAATTATTACATTGTTAATCACCGGCTTAGAAATAAAAGGAAAGTCTGTTGTTACTCCGTAAGAATTACCATTTAAAGTAGGCCCACTAAAACTTATCCAACCAATTACCGTGCCACCACCCCAAGCATAACCTTGAAAATTTCCATCATCATCTATCCAAACCCCTGGAGATGTTCCTTCGGCACCTAAATTAATCCATCCATCCCAACCTCCAGTATTTGCACTTAATACTCCACTACATCCTGAGCTAAAAACCGAACAAGCCCTAGCCCAACCACTAAGCGCTTTTGTTTCTAAATTAACATTTGCTGAAGTTTTTCCAGTCTCTGTTGCATCAAAATTAATCCATCCAATATTACTAGACCAAGCATAACCAGTAAGATTTCCATTTTCTTCAATTTTAACACCATAAGTTACTGCACCTGTATGATTTGTATTATTAAAGCTTATCCAACCAATACTATCAGACCAGGCATAACCATAAACATTGTCTGTGTCTGTTGCGCCAACACCACCCGTAACTCCAAAAAGAAGACTAAGGGCTAAAAACGAAAACAATATTTTTTTCATATTTTTATTTAATTATTAATTTCTTCTTCACTAGACTGCAAACATTCAACATTAATAAGATTAATTTCTTTATCTCCTATAAAAATAGGAAAGTACCCACAATCTTCATTTTCCGCCTGATTAACTATTTCAACAATAGCATACTCATACCCCTGCGTTCTAAAATAATTCACAACCTTTAGAGAAACATCCCAGGCAACATAGCCACAAATTAAAACTGCGAAAGTCCAGATCAATATTTTTTTAGCTAATTCTTTATTAAATTTCATATATTTTTGTAATTAATCAATTGTACTATATAAAGGGCAAATAAGTCAAGCTTTAGAATAAATACTCTGAATTAGTCCTAATCCAATAAATGTAAATATCAGGCTACTTCCACCATAACTAACAAGAGGAAGTGGGATCCCAACAATGGGCAAAAGACCTTGATTCATTCCTATATTTATAAACACTTGAGAGATAACCATAATTAAAAAACCTGAACAAATAATTCTTGAAAAATTATCTGTTGATTGAAATATTATTCTTAGAATACGCCAAACCAAAATAAAGAATAGCAAAAAGAGAATAGAAACACCAACAAAACCCATCTCTTCTGCAATGGCAGCAAAAATGAAATCTGTTTTAGCCTCGGGTAAAAAACCATATCTTGTTTGAGAGCCACTTCCTATACCCGCCCCCCAAATTCCGCCACTACCAATTGCTATTTTAGCTTGTTCTAGATTCCAACCCGAACCTTGAATATCGGCAGCTGGCTCTAAAAATCCAATAATTCTTGATTTTTGATAATCTTTTAGCAAAAAGCTCCACCCAACAACAAGTAATAAAGAGCCAATTAAAACCAATATTAAAAAATGCTTTATTTTTATCCCCGATAAAACTAAAATGCCAACCCATAAAAAAACAAGAATAATTGATGACCCTAAATCTGGTTGAAAGAAAGTAATAAACGATGGTATAGCAATGTATAGTCCAGATAAAAAAATATGACGAATTTTATACATCTCAATATGACGAGATGAAAAATACTTAGCTAAAAGAACAATTAAAACTAACTTGACAAACTCTACTGGATCAAAAGAAAATGGACCTATTAAATACCATCTTCTCACATCTCTTACCGCTGGAGCAAAAACAAACAAGCCCAACAAAAGTATTATTCCAACAAAATATAGCGATAAAATTAAATAAGGGTTTTCTTTAAGAATTCTCCAGTCAAAAAAACTAACTAGAATCATTAAAAATACACCCAGGCAGAGAAAAAATACTTGTTTTTGAGCCATAGCTAGGTTAGATTCATTAAAACCATAAATGGATAATATCCCAATCAAAGATAGTGTTATCGCTACAAAGACAATAACCCAATCAAGCCTTTTGATATGATCTATAACTTTTTCCATAACTCAGCCTCTTTTAATTCTTTTATTCCTAACTTTTTAGCTTTTTGCAATTTTGATCCAGGATTATTACCCACGATAATAAAATCAGTGTCTTTGCTTACGCCCTCTAATACTTTACCACCTAAAGAAGATATTTTATCTTTCATAACCTCTCGACTACAAGAAAGAGTTCCGGTGATAACAAACTTCTTCCCGCTAAATTTGCCCGATTTCTTTTTCTTAAAAATAACTACTCCCGCCTCTTTAAACCTCTCTAATAGTTTAATATTTCTATCATCTCTAAACCAATTAAATATACTCAATGCTGTAATTTCACCAATATCCTTTATATCAACTAAATCATTGTAAGACATGCGCCTAATTCCATCAATGCCTTTATCGGCTAATAGCGATGCTATTTCTTCTCCAACATTTTCAATTCCTAGCGCAAAGATAAACTTTGTGATCTCTATTCTTTTACCATCTTCAATAGATTTAACGGCATTAGAAGCCATTTTATCTTTAAAGCCCTCTATCTCTAGAAAATCATCTTTTTTTAAAAAGAAAATATCTGCCAGATCATTAATTTTACCTAAATCTACTAGTTTATCAATTACCTTTTCTCCTAATCCAATAAAATTAAAACCTTTTCTGGAAATAAAATGAACTATTCTTCTTTTTTTTCTCTGAGAACAATCAAAATTAGGACACCTTAATATCAAAGACCCTTTTTTTTCTTTAACAACCCTAGTTTTACAAACTGGACAAACTAATGGCATTTTTATCTTTTTTTCTTTACCACTCCTTAACTCTGGCATCACCTCAATAATATCAGGTATTACATCGCCAGCTCTTCCAACAATTACAGTATCACCAATCATAAGATGCATATCATTAATTTCGTCGTAATTATGAAGTGTTGCCCTAGAAACTGTTACTCCAGCGATATTAACTGGCTTTAAAATTGCAACTGGAGTTAGGACTCCCGTTCTTCCAACCTGAACATTAATGTCTTCAACTATTGTTATTGCTTGTTTTAATTCAAATTTATAAGCTACTGCGCCTCTGGGAGCCTTACCAGCAACTCCTGCCTTTTTGAATAAATTATTATCATTAACCATAACAATAATGCCATCTATCTCATAGGGGATAGACTCTCTTCTTTTTTTAATGCTTTCGTAAAAAGAAAAAACATCAGCTATTGTTTCGCAAACCCTACTTGCCGGATCAGTTTTAAATCCTAATAATCTCAATAATTCGTGCTTTTGAGAGTGATATTTAATTTCGTCAATAATAATATCGTAAGCAAAAGAATCTAATTTTCTAGCCGCGGCTATTTTGGAATCTAATTGTCTAATTGATCCAGCAGCCGCATTTCTTGGATTGGCAAAACTACTACCATCTTTGTTTAACTCTTTAAAGTTTTTCTTGGACATAAAAATCTCCCCTCGAACAATCAGCTTACTGTTATAAATGTTATTAATAATACTATACATTTCTTTGGGAGCATCATTTAAAACAAGTTTAATGTCTCTTAGTTTTAGAGGTATTGAATCAATCGTTTTAATATTTTCGGTAACATCTTCTCCAACTAGCCCATCGCCCCTAGTGGCACCAACAGATAACAACCCTTTTTCATAAATAGCTTCAAACGCCAAGCCATCTATTTTTTGTTCACAATAAAATTCAAATAAATCAATATCTAATATTTTTTTTAGTCTTTCTAGCCAACCTAGAACATCTTCTTTAGAAAAAGCGTCATTTAGAGAAAGCATTGGTTTTTCTCTATTAAATTTCTTAAAACCCTTTAATGGCTTGCCCCCTACTTTTTGAGTGGGAGAATCAGGAGTAATAAGATCAGGGAAAGCTATTTCTAAATCAAACAATTCTTTTTTAAGAGAATCTAGTGCTGATTCTGAAATTTCTTGTTTATCTAAAACATGATATAGATATCTATGATGATCTATTAGTTTTCTAAGTTGTTCTATTCTTTTTTTAGCTTGCTCTTTTTGCATATTAATTACCAACTTCTATTGAACGACGAGTACCTTGGAATATACCAGTTGATATTATGCAATAAAAGTTCCTTATTGGACGACAAAATTCTCCAGAAACCAACTCATATCTATACTCACCATAATTAAGAATAGAAGTAAGACGATTATTTGGAATTATATCCCCCTCGTCAGACGAACAACCCCCTTTATACAAACAATAAAGGGCTTCTTCAATTCCAGAATCGGCTAAATAAAAAGCCATTACTGAAAATTCTGTGCCCCTAATCATTTTTATCTGCGTTATTAACATCGCCGACATTCCTAAAACAATACTAAGTATTATAGTTAATATCATTACACTAAAATATAATACCGAACCTTTGTTTTTATTCATAACTTGTGTTTAATCTTCTTTGAGAAACTGTTGTTTGGAAATTTATACTACTCGAACCAACCAAACTCTGAGCTTCAACTAATATTGTCACCTTAGACTGAGTGCCACCAGATGCCCAGGAACTACCGCCATTATTAAACGATAACCCTGTGACAGTAACAGCGTCTGATGTTATTGGAAAAAAAGATCCCGTAGGTGTACTTGAATTTGCAGAAATCCTCGCCTCTATTGCAGAATTATTTAACTTAAACTGTTGACAATTACCCTCTGAATTTAAAAAACTAAAAACTCCATTAGTATAATTATAATTCGCGTATCGAGCAACACAAGTACCTTCCATATCTTTCTTTGCCATTCTAATGGCCCTGGTCATATATTCAAAAGCATAGCTAACCTCTTCTACCATTTTTTGATCGGCAAGCATTTGTCTTTGAACTTTAACAGCAGAAACAAGAACATTAATCATTCCTGTCACAACAACTGCAAATATAGCAAAAGTAATTAACAGCTCCATTAAAGTAAATCCTCTTTTGTTATTTTTTATATTCATATTATCTCCAATTATACAAATGACTAATCACTTCCAATTCCTGATCAACACCCTTTTCTTGCCAAGAAACCCTAGATGTTATCTCTAAAACATCTCCATTAATATTAATATCAACAACTCTTTTGAAAGTAGAATCACTCCCCACATCGTAGTTATAAAAACCATTATTGTCTATTTTTAAAAAATTTGGATTTGCCGGATCAACACCACTTAATGTCATACTATCATAAACAACTTCCCATGAACCAGGAGAAATACCATTATGCCAACCATTATAATTTAATATATTATTATCCCTAATATTTCTCACAATCTCAACCCCTTCACCTGCTAGATAAGCCGCTTGCAGTCTCGAAACATTAGAATTGCTTGCAGACATTGTATTAGATAACATAGCCGCAACTCCCGAAATTCCAACTATTAAAACAAACATCGCTACTAATAGCTCTAAAAAAGTCATACCTTTTTGCAGTTTGTTTTTCATTGTATTTCTATACGACCAAATTTATTAACATTTATTGTTCTTTTGTTGGTGACATCTTCCTTTAACCCTATTTCTATGTCAACATCATCATACCTAGAAGTCCAATCAATTTTAATGCCTCCAATAAAAGTGGTAGGGTGAGGAGGGTAAAAAATGATATCTACATAAAAATCCGAAGATATATCTATTATTTCAACTTCTCCTAATTCAACCTTTTCCAATAATTCGCTTGTATAATTACTAGTATCTGGATTTACGAAATAAACTTTTCGTTCGTAATAGTCCTTGTTTTCTTCAAAACGAACACCATATGCAACAACACAACCCACAGGAACAACACCAGTATGTTCTTCTGAAGCCATTGTCATGTTTATAGCATTTCTAATATCCTGCGCAACCATTTGAACTTCACGATCTAGGTCAAAAGCATCTCCCATTGATCTAAAACTCAACAAAGTAGCGCTTGTAATAATTACAATCAAAGACATGGTCACCAACATCTCTATTAAAGTAAAACCTTTAGAATATCGCATTAATGTTTATTAAATCAAAATACCAATTTAAAATATTAGATCCATAAAAGAAAGACAAAACCGTTCCCGTAATTAAAAATGGAGCAAAAGGTATTTCACTTTTTACTTTTTTCTTCTTAAGTAATATCGCTATTATCCCAACGACTGAACCAATTACGAAAGACAAGAAAAGAGCAGTGAGAATATTAGGGAAACCTAAAAACAACCCCATAAACAAAGCTAGCTTGACATCGCCAAAACCAATCCATTCTCCTTTTGAGATAAAATAAATTAAACCAAAGAAAGCCGAAGCTCCTATTGCAGATAAA
>MWBX01000019.1 GCA_002069755.1 Parcubacteria group bacterium ADurb.Bin247 | reverse complement strand
GAAAGTGAAGCTACTAAGAAAATACCAATAATTTTGTTTAGTCGTTTTGAAGACGAAAGTTATCGTAAAAAAGCTTTTGCCTTTGAAGTAAAAGATTTCTTTGTTGGAGAATATAATTCTCCATGGACAGTTTTTAACAAGATAAAAATTCATCTAGAAGGGGAGAAGAGTTATCGTGTTCCAATCACTAGTTCTACAATAGAAGAAATAGCTAAAGATTTAGGTTATCAATCTTTAACTTGTAGTAAATGTTCTACTAAAATGGAAATGGTTTTATTAAAAGATTCGGATAAAGGAAAAAACTATTTCAAAATTTCTTTTGTGTGTCCTAAATGTGGAATTTAAAATAATATTAATATGAAAAAAAACAATAAATTAGTTTTAAAATTTGAGGAAGTAACTAAAAAGGACCTAGCCATGGTTGGTGGTAAGAATGCTTCATTAGGAGAAATGATTCAAGATCTTTCTAAGAAAGGTGTTTTTATTCCTAGTGGTTTCGCAACAACAAGCTATGCATATTTTAAGTTTTTAAAAGATAATAATTTAGAATCTGAATTAAGAGAAATATTTAAAGATCTAGACATAGAAGATATTTCTAATTTACAAAGGGTTGGTAGAAATGCTAGAAAATTATTAAGTGGTGCCAGTTTTTCTAAAGAATTTGAAGACGAAATAATTAAGGCATATCATCAAATGGGTAGCCCCGATGTTGCAGTAAGAAGTTCAGCTACTGCTGAAGATCTTCCTAATGCGTCTTTCGCAGGCCTTCACGAGACATATTTAAACGTTAAAGGAGAAAAAGAACTATTGGAATCGGTTAAAAAGTGTATTATTTCTTTGTTTAAAGATAGGGCAATTTCGTATCGACAAAGTCAAGGATTTGATCATTTTAAGGTTGCATTATCTGTTGGAGTTCAAAAGATGGTGAGATCTGATATTGGATCATCGGGAGTTATGTTTACTGTTGATACTGAAAGTGGGTTTAGAAATACGGTTTTAATTAATTCAATATGGGGTATTGGCGAAATGATAGTTCAGGGTAAAATTACTCCTGACGAATTTTATGTCTTTAAACCAACAATGAAACAGGGCTACAATTCTATAATCCTTAAGAATTTAGGGAATAAAAACAAGAAATACATATTATCAAAAAAAGGAGGAATAAAAGAGGTTGGTGTTAATAAAAAAGACAATTTGAGATTTTCCTTGTCTGATGACGATATTATGACACTGGCTAAGTGGGCAGTAATTATTGAAGAACATTATGGTTGTCCTCAGGATATTGAATGGGCTAAAGATGGCAAAACTGGTCAATTATATATTGTTCAAGCTCGTCCTGAAACAATTCATTCAGACAAAAAAGGTAATTATTACGAAGAATATATAATTGAAAAAGGGCATCAACCAATTTTAGAAGGTATTGCAGTTGGGAACAAAATTGGTAGTGGTAAGGTTCGTGTTATTAATGATGTTTCTGGTATTGGTCAATTTAAAAGAGGAGAAGTTTTAGTAACTAAAATGACTGATCCTGATTGGGTTAGTATTATGAGAATGGCTTCAGCTATTATAACCGATGAGGGCGGTAAAGTTTGCCATGCAGCTATTATTGGTCGAGAGTTGGGTATTCCTGTAATTGTTGGCTCCGTAAGTGGAACTAAAGATCTTAAAACGGGGGAGACCGTTACGGTTGATTGCACACAGGGCTTTCGAGGAAGAGTTTTCTCTGGCATTGTTTCTTATAAAACTAAGAGATATAATTTAGATGAAATTCCTAAACTAAAAACAAAAATTACTCTTAACATAGGAACACCTGATTCTGCTTTTAAAAACTCTTTTATACCAAACAATGGAGTTGGCTTGGCTCGTGAAGAATTTATCATTGCCGAGAAGATAAAGGTTCATCCTTTAGCGCTTTATCATTTTAAAGAGTTAGAGAAACAAAAATCTCCAGAAATTAAGAATATTGTTAAAGAAATTAAAGAAATTACCGTAGAACATAAAGATAAAAAAGATCATTTTGTAAAAGAGTTGGCCGAAGGGGTTGCACAAATTGCTGCTGGGTTTTATCCTAATGAGGTTATTGTACGATTTTCAGATTTTAAAACTAATGAATACAAAAATTTAGTTGGTGGAAGCTTATATGAAATGGAAGAATCTAATCCGATGATTGGTTTTCGTGGAGCCTGTAGATATTTAGACAAGAATTTTCAACCAGCTTTTGAAATGGAGTGTCAAGCAATTAAAAGAGCTAGAGATGAGTTTGGTTTAAAGAATATTGCAGTTATGGTTCCATTTTGTAGAACAGTTGAAGAAGGAAAGGGAGTGGTCGCACTCATTAAGAAATTTGGTCTTAATAAGGATGTTAAGATATATGTTATGTGTGAAATTCCATCTAACGTAATTTTAGCTGATAAATTTTTAGATATTTTTGATGGTATGTCTATTGGTAGCAATGATTTAACTCAATTAACTTTGGGTATTGATCGAGATGGAGGACATCTAGCGCATATTAGTGATGAGAGAAACGAAGCAGTAAAACAGTTAATTAAAGATGCTATTAGGGCTTGTAAAAAAAGAAAGAAATATTGTGGAATATGTGGCCAAGCACCTAGTGATTTCCCTGATTTTGCTGAATTTTTAATGTTAGAGGGGATTGATAGTATATCTTTAAACCCAGATACAGTTATTAAAACAATTATGAATTTGTCAAAAAATGTTTGATGTTATAACATTTGGATCAGCTACTTGGGATATTTTTATAAGAGATAATGATTTGTCTTTTGTAATTGGTGGCAAAACCGGCAAAGAGGTTTGTTTTCCTTTAGGTTCTAAAATAGATGTTGACGAAATTCGCTTTTTTAGTGGTGGGGGAGGAACTAATACTGCTACTACTTTTGCAAAACAAGGACTAAAAACAGCTTATTGTGGTGCTGTGGGTAATGATTTAGCTGGTGAAAGTATTATTAAAGATTTAAAAAGGGTTGGTGTTAATACTTCGTTAATTCAAAAAGTATCAAAAAAACCAACTAATCATTCTTTGATTTTAAGTATCCCCAATCAAGACAGAACTATTTTTTCATATAAAGGAGCTTCAAATTTAGTGAGTTTTAAAAATATTAATCTCTCTGCAAAATATTTTTATCTCTCTCCTCTGTCAAAATCATTTGAATATTTAGTTAATTATGCCTGGAAAAGAGGAATAAAGGTGGCTGTTAATATGGGCCAAAGTCAACTTAATTTACCCAAAAAGAAGCTAGAAAAGATATTGTCCAAAACTAATATTTTAATATTAAATAAAGAAGAGTCTTCTTTGTTGTCTGGTATTCCTTATGAGAAAGAAGAAGAAATATTTAATTATATATCTAATTTTTATTCTGGAATATTTGTTATGACTAAAGGATCTAAAGGGTTGTTGGCTTTTGATGGCAAGCGAAAATATAAATGTGGTATATTAAAATCAAAAGTAGTTGATAGAACCGGAGCAGGCGATTCTTTTGCAGCTGGCTTTGTTTCTGAGTATATAATTTCAGGTGATATTTTAAAAGCTATTCAGTTTGGTTCGGCAAACGCAACTTCATGTTTAACAAAATGGGGAGCTAAGAACGGAATTATTAATAGAAATGATGAGTATAGAAAAATAAAGATTCAAATGCTATGAGTTTAAAAAGGCACTTACAAAAAGCAAGAAAAGATAAAAAAGCTATTGGTCAATTTAATTTCTCTACACTAGATCAATTGCAGGCGATTCTTTCATCTTCGGTTAGTTTAAATATTCCAGTAATAGTGGGAACTTCTGTAAAAGAGGCAACATTTTTTGGTATGGCTGAGGCGGCAACACTTGTTGGTTATTATCAAAAAAAAGGAGCTAAGATTTATTTAAATTTAGATCATGGCCGCGATATTGAAACTGTCAAAAAGGCAATCGACGTGGGATACAATATGGTTCATTTTGATGGTTCCAAGATGGATTTTGAAGCTAATATTAAAGATACTAAGCGGGTAGTTAGTTATGCTCATAAAAAAGGAATTTTAGTTGAAGGGGAAGTGGGTTATGTTCCTGGGCAATCGGCAATGAATAAGTGTGATTTGCCAGATGTTGATGTGGTAGCAATAGAAGACGTTGTTTGTTTTGTAAAAAATACCAATGTTGATTTAATTGCATTACCATTTGGTAGTGTTCATGGAATATATTCTCAAGCTCCAAAGATTAAATTTAAATTTTTGAAAGATGTATCTAGAATTAAACCATTTCTTGTTTTACATGGTGGTTCAGGTGTAAAAGATGATGATATTAAAAAAGCTATTAAATTAGGAATAACCAAGATTAATGTTAATACTGAATTGAGAATGGCTTGGCGTGATGGATTAAAACAATCTCTTAAATCTAGTGAATATGCGCCGTATTCATTACTTAATAAGTCTAGGAGTAATGTAGAAAGTCGGGTAAAGGAGAAGCTCTTGATTTTTTGGTAATATTTGTTAATCTAGCCATAGATTAATAAATATATGAAAAAAATAATTCATGATAGAGATGCATGTGTCGGTTGTGGTCTTTGTGCTTCAGTTTGTCCTGAATATTGGACAATGTCTGAAGATGGAAAAGCTACATTAAATAGTTCTGCCCTAGAATTAGAAGAACTTGGTTGTATGCAAGATGCTGTTGATTCTTGTCCAGTTCAGTGTATATCAATATTGGAAAATAATTAAAAAATATGAAATTGTCTTTTATAAAACGATTAGAAGAGAAAAACCCAGATTATATTCCTGCTGTAATTTATGGGCCTGGTATTGAGAATAATAATATTAGTATTAATTTAAAAGAATTTAGTCAATTATTTTCAGAGGCAGGAGAAAGTACTTTGATTTCTTTAGAATCTGAAGACGGTGCTAATTATTTTGCATTGATTCACGATGTTCAAAAAGATCCTTTAAGCGGAGAATTTATTCATGTTGATTTTTATCAACCAAACCTTGAAAAGAAAGTAGAAGTTTCTGTTCCAATAACATTTACTGGAATTGCCCCAGCAGTTAAAGAGCTTGGAGGTACTTTAGTTAAAAACTTTCTAGAAGTAGATGTTAAAGCATTGCCTCAAAAGTTACCTCATAGTATAGAAGTGAGTGTAGCAGGATTGAACACTTTTGATGATGTTGTTACAATTAAAGATTTAATTGTTCCTGAGGGCGTAGAGATTCTAAAGGATCCTGAAGAAATTATTGCTTTAGTAACTGAAGCAGAGAAAG
Source organism: Parcubacteria group bacterium ADurb.Bin247 (assembly GCA_002069755.1). Classification (GTDB taxonomy): domain Bacteria; phylum Patescibacteriota; class Minisyncoccia; order Minisyncoccales; family CSSED10-335; genus MWBX01. The sequence goes on along the minus strand of MWBX01000019.1, from coordinate 5,444 downwards.
AAGAAGAGTTGGTTTCGGTGGAAGAAAACGTTGAGGCAGTTTCTAAAATAGAAAAGAAAGTTAAAGAAGAAGTTGAAGAAGAAGCTGAACAAGAATAATTTAATGGATAAAAAAAAGATCAAAATTATAGTAGTTGTTTTTGTAATAGTCGGTATGCTTTTAACTGGATTATCTTCTGTTTTTGCTCAAACAAACGCAGAGCAAGAAAAGTCAAAACTAGAACAGCAGTTAGCTGAATTAGAGTCTAAGATTATTGCTCAAGAAAGAGATGTTACTATTACTCAAGCAGAAAGAGAAAGATTACAATATGAAGTTAGTAATATTAAAAAAAGAATAGATCAGCTTAATGCTCAAATTAGGCAAGCCGAAGCCACAGTTAAGACGCTTACTGGACAAATACAGCAAACCCAAAGTTCAATAAATACTACTATTGCTAAGATAGAAGATTTAAGACGGAGGCTTAGTGGCAATTTAAGGTCTATTTACGAGGAAGATAAGAAATCAACAATAGAGATATTTTTGTCGGAAGACAATATTAGTGATTTTTTTAACAGTGTTTTTGGTTTAGAAATATTATCTAGTGAGACCAGAAATATATTAGGGGAAATTACAACACTAAAAGTTAATCTTGAAATAGAAAAAGATAATCTTGATGGTAAAAGAACTGAGACTGAGAAAATGGCTAGAATACAGGCCCTACAAGCCGAAGAAACTAGAAGAATTCAAGCAGCTCAAGAGGCATTATTAAGAGACGCTCAAAATAAGGAGGCAAATCAGAAACAAGAGTTAGAAACACTAAAACGTCAGGCGGCAGAAATTAGAGCTAGGATTTTTGAACTTGCTGGAACACCAACATCAGAAGCTCCTACTTTTGAAGAAGCTTATGAAATTGCTCTCTGGGTAGAGGGTCTTACTGGAGTAAGGCCAGCTTTTCTTTTGGCAATTTTACAACAAGAATCTAATATTGGTAAAAATGTTGGTCAGTGTTATATCGCAGATGCTACCTCGGGTGCTTCAGTTCACGTTACTACAGGACAAAGATATTCAAATGGAATTCACCCAACTAGAGACCTTCCAAAATTATTAGCTATTGCTAACGAATTGAATCTTGATCCTTACAAAACACCGGTTTCTTGTCCTATGAGTTTTGGTTATGGTGGAGCAATGGGTCCTGCCCAGTTTATTCCATCAACATGGGAATTGTATCGTGGCAGACTGCAAACTTTATTGGGAAGACCAGCAAACCCTTGGATGATTAATGATTCTTTCTTAGCATCGGGTATTTTGTTAGCTGATTCTGGAGCAAAAGCAAAAACAATAGCGGGAGAATGGAAAGCGGCTATGATTTATTTTTCAGGAAGTACAACAAATTCTGCATACTATTTTTATGCAGATCAGGTTTTGGCTCGGGCCGATGCAATTCAAAAAGATATTGATAAAATGTTAAAGTATTAACTTTAATTTAGTTCTTTTTGTAGCTCTTCTATGACGGGATCAAGATTCCCGTTCATTATTTTTTCAATATTACTCCAGTTTTTTGATATTCTATGATCAGTTATTCTATCTTGAGGAAAATTATATGTTCTTATCTTCTCTGGTCGGTCACTACTAGAGACTTGTTCTTTTCTTTCTTTTTTAGTTTTTTCTTCTTGTTCCTTTTCTATGCTTTCTAATATCTTAGCTTCTAGAATCGCCATAGCATTTTCTTTGTTTTGGGCTAGGCTTCGTTCAGTTTGAGAAGTAACAACAGTATTTGTTGGTAGGTGGGTAATTCTAACAGCACTTTCCCTTTTATTAACATATTGTCCTCCTGGACCAGATGCTTTATAGGTGTCAATTTTTAGTTCAGCTGGAACAATTTTAATTTTACCTTTTTTTGGTTTAAGCATTACAATTACCGATGCGGTAGATGTGTGTATTCTTCCTCCTTTTTCAGTTTCGGGAATTCTTTGTACTCGGTGAACTCCTCCTTCATATTTCATAAAAGAATAAACGTCTCCATTTTTAAGCTCAAAGATAATTTCTTTTAATCCACCTAATTCGGTTCTATTAGAGTTTAGTATGTTTAATTCCCATCCTTTAGTTTGAGCATAGCGAGAATACATTCTAAAAAGATTCTCAGCGAAAAGAGCCGCCTCTTCTCCTCCTGTACCAGCTCTTATTTCTACAATTACTGGGCCTTCTTTGATGATTGGTTCTTCTTTATCAATATTTTCAATTAAGCTTTTGAGGTGTTTTCTTAGTTTTTCTTTTTCAGCCGAAACTATAGCCAGCTCACTTTCAGCTAATTGTATTAGTTCAGTATCTTCTTCCGAAGATAATATATTTGTATTTTCTTTTTCTTGGCTTTCTAATCTATTCAATTCTTCGTTCTTTTCAAATATTATTTCTAACCTTTTCTTTCTTTTAGATATGGTTTCAAAATGTTCCCAATCAGAAATCACATCAGGGTTGCTGATTTCTTGTAGTATTTCCTCATATTCTTTTTTCAGAGGTTCTATATCAAAATTCATTAGGATTTCTTTTGACTTAAGTTAGCTTTTTTTTCAAGCTTTTTCTTAAATCTTTCTACTCGTCCCATAGAGTCAACAATTTTTTCCTTGCCGGTATAGAATGGGTGACAAGCAGAACAAATCTCTGTATTAATTGATTCTTGTGTTGATCCAACTGTAAACGTGTTGCCACAAGAGCAAGTAACTTTTGAATTTTTAAAATACTTTGGATGAATTTCTTTTTTCATTTTTTATATTTTATTCTTTATTTTTCGATAATATCAGATTTAATTAAAAAATCAAGCTTAGGATTAGAAAAGGGTATTTTGTTTAATACCCCTTTATGCCAGTTTTGGCTTTTTCGAGTTGCCCTGCATAGATATGCAGAGAATCGCAAGAGTCTATGACTCTTACAATCCTGCAACCGTTTGGCTTTGCAATGTCTCGGTGCAACATGCTTACAATCGCAATGAGATTTGCAAGCCAGGCGTCGTGTAAGTCCCTGGATCGCCAGTCCAGATGAACCTCAATAGCTTGAATATCTACCAGAGACACCCATATTCTTTGTAGACATGGTGGCTCGGAAGACATTATGTCAATCTCTGGTATCCATGTTATTGCCTGGTGGCGATTTGAAAAGATTCCGGATTTGACTTGTCGTCCTACGTTGTCTCTTAGGGCGGCGATTTGGTCAATCATTTCGTTACCGACTGGATACCTACGAAGCCTATCATAGTAGGTGTAGGTAAATTTTTTATTATCCCCTATCGGGAGTTTTGATTGTTCCTCAATGTATTCAAGCGTATATTCGTTAATATATGCCTGAATAGCATTCTTGCCAAATGGGCAGCGAGGATCGTCCCCTAGGGCTACTCCATTGATTAGCTGCTCTACGGCATTCTTTTCCAGTACCACCCTAGAGCATATTTCTGCTCCGATCCTCTTTGGATCGTTTTCATCTCCAAAAACAATCGGGGCTTCGTTTTGTAGGCAATACTTTACAAGCCTAATCCAGGCTTCCATAACGTCATTACTTTTAAGTGTGACGATTTTTAAAGTTCTTTTCATAATAACCTCCAAAGTTTAGTTAGCATATTTATATTATTGTGGCAAATTGGTCTTGATTTAATTTTGAAATAATGTTAAATTAATGACACTATTAAGTAATTAACAATATGATTTTAAAAGAAGAAATTGATTCAAATAAAATAGAAGCCGAGAAGATGATTGAGGCTGGTTTACATTTTGGTCACAAAAAGAATAAGAAGCATCCTAAAATGGAGCCATATATTTATGGTGTAAGGGGTGGTGTGAATATTATAGATGTCTCTAAAACAGAAGAAAAGATGAAAGAGGCTTTTGACTTTTTACTAGACGTAGTCTCTAAAGATGGAAAAGTTTTAGTTGTAGGAACAAAAGTTCAATTTAAAGATATTGTTAAAGGTTTTGCCGAAGAATGCAATTTCGCTTATGTTACCGAGAGATGGCTTGGAGGAACTCTTACTAATTTTGATAATATTAAAAAGAGAGTAGATTACTTAAAAGATTTAGAAAAACAAAAAGAAGATGGTTCGTTAGAAAAGTATACTAAAAAAGAGCAGTTAGATATTTCTAGAGAAATAGAATCTTTGAAAAAAAGGTTTGAAGGTCTAAAGAGTTTATCTAAGTTACCCGATGTTGTTTTTGTTTTAGATATGGAAAAAGATCATTTAGCTGTCAAAGAAGCCCTAGATAAAAATATTAAAATTGTGGCTATTGCTGATACTAATGTTAATCCTGAGTTAGCTAATTATATTATACCCGCTAATGACGATGCGGTATCTTCGGTTTCATATATTTTAAATAATTTAAAAGAAAAAGTTTTATCTTTAAAAAAATAATATGAGCAATTTAGACAATGTAAAAAAACTTCGTGAAGAAACAGGTATATCTTTAATGGAATGCAAAAAGGCTTGTGAAGAGGCTGGTGGAGACATTGAAGCTGCTAAAGAAATTTTAAGAAAAAGGGGTCAGGTTATGGCTGCCAAAAAGTCAGAGAGAATTACAGGAGAGGGGAGAATAGCATCATACATTCATCAAAACGGAAAGATTGGTGTTTTGTTGGATGTAAGATGTGAATCTGATTTTGTAGCAAAATCTGAAGACTTCCAAAACTTATTAAAAGAGATTTGTCTTCAAATAGCTGCTATGAATCCGATGTTTATTAAGGCAGACGATATTCCAGCTGATGTTTTAGAAAAAGAAAAATTAATTTTTATAGAGCAGGCTAAGAATAGTGGTAAACCCAATGATATAGTAGAGAAGATGGTTCAAGGCAAAGTTGATAATTACAAAAAAGAAGTTTCCTTGATGTTACAGCCTTGGATCAAAGATGACTCTAAAACTATTGATGAAATAGTAAAAGAGTGTATCGCTAAAACCGGAGAAAATATTACAATAGCTAGGTTTACAAGATATTCATTATGATTATTCAGCAAATATTTTTCTTTTTTCTATTAGTTAGTTCTCTAGCGATTATTGTTCTTTTTTTTAAAAAAGTTCCTCAGTTGTGTAGTATTAATTCAGAAGTTTATCAAAATAAAGAGGCTAATTTTTTTAAAAAGAAAATATTAAGTTTTAAAAATAGTAGGTTTGTTTCGGAGTTTTCTTGGATTAATATTTATCAAAGAATACTTTCCCGAATTCGAGTTTTAATTTTACGTTTTGAAAAAAGAATAGCTGATCATCTTTACTACATTAGGAAAAGGAATAGCAAGGAAGATTAATTTGCCGACATAGCTCAGCGGTAGAGCAACTGTTTTGTAAACAGTAGGTCGGGTGTTCAAATCACCCTGTCGGCTCAAGCTGCATAAGTTCAAACACATTCTGGACTCTGATGTGAATTAGAAATTATGCAAATACATAGATTAGGATACAAAATCAAGGGGCTTGCAATTATCTGTAAAGATGGTT